>PPDG01000347.1 GCA_002899795.1 Desulfobacteraceae bacterium
ACCATAGACGAGATCATCTATGGCAGTCTGAAGATAAGAGATCGACTCATTCTAGAACTACAAGCCAGAGCAGGGATGCGGATAGGTGAGGTACTCAAGCTGACCCCAAATGACATTGATGGTGTCAAGGTGACCATAAGGAATCCGAAAAGTGGCCGCGAGCAGGAAACTGTGTTCATTACCAGGCGGATTTCTGAAAGACTGAGAAGCTATATCAAAGATCGAAACATTGGCTTAGACGAGCGAGTCTTTCCTATGAGCTACAATGGAGCCATACTTGTAGTAAAAAGGGCCGGGAGATCTCGTGGCCTAAATCTGACACCCCATGACCTCCGCCGTCACGCAGCCACTTTCGCTAGTCGATCCGGCGTACCCCTGGAGGTGGTTTCGAAAGTCATCCTCCGCCATAGAAACTTGTCAACGACTCAGAGGTATCTGGGAAAGGTGAGTGAGTCAGAGGCGGCGAGTTGGATTGATCGCATCTATGAGTAAGGGCTGACCGTGTCGTTCATTTGAAGACTACAACATTCTGGTGCAGGGTACTCCCCTGCACCAGTGTGAATTAAAGTATGTAATCCGCCTGAAATCATTACCCCACCACCAGGGAAAAAATACCATTCTCTGGCCGAATCAGCATGTAGACCCCATCGTCGTCAGTCCCTATTTCGCCTTCCCAGTTCAAGCCAAATAGATTCGCGTCAGCATCCATTGATTTTAGAAGATCTCGTGATATGTCTGCATCAAAATTAAAAGAAAATGTATCCAAGTCGGCATAGTAGAGTATCTCCCCATGAACTCGTACGCTCCCAATTTCAATCACCTTACCATCTTGGCTTTTCACTTTCAGTTCTCCCATGATTCACCTCCTTCAACCATATTAGCATAATCACCACCCCTGACCAGTCCAGAACACAAGGCAAATGGGACCACCCTAAAAGAGGTTAGGAGAATAACTCTATTGATATGCCCCTAGGTATAAGTAGGCATTTCTGAAATATAAAAGTGTGAATTAAAGTATGTAATCTTCAGTCCGAGGGACAAGTAAGGGCTTCAGATACTACCGGCCTCGAAGGTGGTCATCTGGGTGCACACCTGATAAGCATATGTAAAATATTTAAGAATATCAGCTAGTAAGCATAAATAGCAGGAAAGTAAGAACTTGTGAAACTCAGGCACCCACAACAGATGGACATTCTGATTAGGTGCCTAATTTGTGACAGATATTCTTTTCAATTCAGCCAGATCCCATTGAAGGTTCGTCGCCTTGAAAATTGACCTAACCTTGTTAAGGTACTCCTTGGCACTGGTTCTATTCAGTTCTTTGTATTTGCTCTCAGGTTCCGACACGAAGAGAACAGACAAACCGGATACAGAGATCTAGCACTCAGTTATCTTTCGATGCGAAGTCGATAAGTGATGGCTACAAAGGGATTTTCTATCTACCAGCTGGGTGATTTTTTAGAAGCCAGTCGATTACTTCGGTGGGATCTGGCGATTCATCTTCTTTTGCCGAGTTTTCGCGCCGCGAATCTTGAGAGCTGTCCTTATTGACCTCAATCGCTTTTTCGTCTTCACTGGCCGAAACAGTGTTTCCCCTTTTTGCTAATCCTTCTTCTTCATGGAATCTGCTTTCCTTTCGCCAGAACTCAATAAAGTCCTTTTTAAGAGAGGCGGGCGAGTTCCCAATGCTATTGTCATTCATAGCTTCAGATTTCATACTGGTAACATTTGTCACATTGTGGTTCCTAATTTCCGGTAGCGTGCTCACACCTTTTTTTCCTAACGAAGAATCTAAATCCTTGAGCTGATTTTGTAAATGCTCCAGTTTTTCAGTAACAAGCGACGACTTGGTCACCGGAGTGGCCGTTAAACCCCCAACTTCAAGAGCACCATTCCTGGTTTGATTACTGTTGCTCTCATGGTTTACTTGTTCGTTCAATTTTGTCAGACTAGATTCGTGCTTGTTTCCACGCCTTTCATGCAAGAAATAAACATATCCAAGAACGGTTATCAAAAGAGAAAAAAGCGCAACTGACACCATCTTGTTGCGGAGAGGTTTCCTCCTGACCTCGCTATCAACGTTTAGTTCTATTTTTCCTTCAAAATCTTCTTCATCTTCCAGTCCTATTTCCGGTAAGGATTCCCGCTTTTGCTGATCCGATTCAGTTTTTTCGCCAGGTAAACGGAGTTGTTCTGCACATTCTTTAATAATCTGTGCTTCTATTGTTTTAGCATCTTCCAGATATCCACTTAGGAGGGATAGATCACAAATTATATTGATTAAACGGGGGATACCGTCAGAGAAGAGAAAGATTTCGTTAATTGCGTCTAAACAAAAAATATTTTTTTCTGATCCAGCTATCTTGAGGCGGTGCGAAATATAATCCTTGGTTTCATCTTCTGTCAGAGGAGAAATGTCGTAGTTAATAGCAATCCTTTGCCTTAGAGCTCTGTTTGCATCCTCCAGCAAAATATCATTAAATTCATTCTGCCCAACAAAAACGAGATTCAGAATCCTTGTGCCATTCTCTTCGATGTTCGATAGGTGCCGTAATTCTTCCAAAAGTTCAGGACTCAGTCTCTGAGCTTCATCAATGATAAGTACTACTTTTTTTCCTTCAGAAAAAGAATTACGTAGAAAAGAATTGAAATGCTTAACGAAGGAGCCTTTCGTATCAAAATCTTCGTCTATACCGTACGCGTAACCAATGAATCTAAAAAAGTCGAGAATTTCAACACCAGGATCAGCAACCCTTGCGTAAACTGTTTTATTGGAAAGGCTATCAATTAGGGCGTTTGCCAGCGTGGTTTTTCCTGTGCCAACCTCGCCTGTGACGAGTACATATCCATCACTGTGCAAAATCCCATATTTCAGAGTCGCCAAGGCCTCTCTGTGTTTTTCTCCAAGCCACAGGAATCTCGGGTCTGTACTTATTTGAAAAGGCTTCTCTTTCAAACCATACTGAGAAAGATACATGTGTGCCTATTTCTCTAAGGTTCAATAGTGAACTTATTCTAACGTCTGGCGACCGGCTTCACAGACGTATCATATTAGAAAGCTTTAGAAGGATTCTTGGTTACCCTTCAAAAGACGATGAACAAATTTAATTAGAAGAAAAGCTACTATTGCGGCAATTGCTTTCTAATCCTACAGTCAATCAGTGCATGTGGACAAAAGAATTCATTCACCGAGCATTTCTTTCATCGCCTCCAAAACCGGGTTGATTAGTTGAGTTTTTTTTCTCCCAGGTCGCTGAGATTTTCGGAGGTTCTTCTTTACGCAGTCGTATTGGTCCCACCCTTTGAGTGGATAGTTAAGATCGACGTATTTCCACTTTGGATGCCCATTTGCTTTTAGCCAGTCCAGATTATCGTGGAGAATGCGAGCAAGTTTCCCCACATTTTCACAATGATTTCTCCTAAAATCAAACGAAACAAGTACAGCTTTAACTGCAACGGTACTTACCGATTCATTTTGCCAGGTGTAAGTCTTTCCAGGAATCTCGGCTTTGGGGTAAAATTCCAGAATACTTTTGTTTAATATTGGGATCACGGCAAGCCCGTCTCCCTCTGAAACGTTTTCTGTAAACAACTTGACAGGCATTCCGGCCACATAGAACATCGCATCGATCTTTCCTTCCTTCAGTTGAGTTAAGGCATCATCAGTCACAATAGCAACCATTTCCCGCGGCGTTACATCTGAAACTTCGAATAAGAGTCTCGCCGTAAGATAGGTGCCGCTTCCCTCTTTTCCTATGGCCACCCTCCTGTCGTTTAAATCATCAAAATCTGATATTTCTCGATGGCCAATCAGATGGACCTCTTCATTGTATAGGGGAAAAACCATTTTGATTTTTTTAGCGATTCTTTTGAGGACCGGATCGGTCTGAATTTTGGTCACAAAGGCCAATACATCCGCCTGCACAATTCCTAACTGGGTGCGAGGTCTTCTGTAAACCGCATAAATGTTTTCTACGGAACCATTGGAATTGTAGACAGATAAGTTGATTCCGCTTGGCTTAACTAATTGTGCTAAATTCAACCCGAACTGATAGTAGGTTCCTTTCTTCCCTCCTGTAATGATACCCATATCTTGTGCAAAACCCACGCTTGCTATGGTAATGACGAGAAAAATAACAACAATAAATCCTAAAAGTCTCTTCTTCATGGCATCCGCTCTCCTTTCATAGATTAAACTTAGAGTTTATTGAGCACATCGAAAAGAATGAGAATATATGCGACCATCATCTAAATCTATCATTTAGGAAAGATTTGAAAAATGAAATATTAGTCTAGCCATAATAGACGCATAAACCGTGCCAGGTTTTATGCAAGAATTTTTCATTAGTTTATAGTTACTTAGCTTCATGAGTTAAGATCAGCCAGTAAAAATTGGGTAATCAAGGTTAAATACTAGGTAATTATTTACCACAGCCAGCAATTAAGAAAGGACGTTACAGGTGAGATGTCTTGCCGGAGGATGGGTTCTGATTCCCTTTGAGCGGCTATCTCAAGTACATTTCTTGGTATTCATCGAAAATAGCGGCTGATCACTCCAAGAGAACGTCTGCCTGAGTAGGGTACGAAAGCGAGGCTGATCTTACTCTGACTATTTATCCGCCTAAGGACCTCATCTATCTCAGAGGAGGGTATCTGTTTGCGAGTATCCCAATCCTGTACCTGTATTTTCATTAAGATCTTACTGGGATCATCAATCACCCGTAGGAGATTTGCTGTCATGCTGGCGATTTTTTCATAGGTTTCCTCATCGCTCAGGTGAAGCTCCTTTTTGATTTGTCTGTGGTAGGCCATTATGGCATAGAAGTCGAGTGGGAGTCTCATGGCCGCCTCAAGATCCTGAGACAGCCATGCCAGGGCGTTGTCCTGGTCGGTTACCGACTCGTACATGAAATTGAGGGCGAACTTTATGTTTGGATTGACTTCCCTGGTAGCTCTGATGAGGTTGCGTGCTAAATCTAGAAGCTTTTGATTTTTCCAGCGCGACCATCTCCAGAAGGTGTATGAGTAATTGCGTACAAACCAGCGTCCTTTAGGACTTTTGAAAATCGAAAGGTAGAGCGTCTTCGGGCTGAGCACCTTGCCTGTTTCCCTCTCAAACAGTGATACTGCTCCTGGATAGAAGTCTTCATACTGGTACATGACTAGATCATCCTGAACCAAGATTCCATCGATTCCGGTTCTCGCCACATCCTGGTAGAGTTCCACAAGGCTCCTCTGGACCTCCTCGGCAAAGATGCTCCACATAGGTACTAGTTCAAAGGTTTTTTTTGCGAAATCATAACGCACTGCTTGGGCCTTTCCCGGATTATTCAACCTCAGGGGCATCTTCCGTGTCTCCATCCAAGCAAACACTTGAAGACCATGGCGGTGCGCAATAGAGACAAGTCGTGTTAACACCGGGTCTACTACCTCCGCGTGTTCGGTTTCAAAATAGACCCCTACCTGACATCGTGGCCGAGCAAAACGATGAAACGTGTCGCCGTGGTTTTGAAATGCACGAACAATTAACGTATTAACGCCTGCCTCCATAAGATCCACAATGCTCTGTTCCACCTCACCATAGTTTTTACAATTGAGAGTAAGCACTTGGGCTCCCAGGAGACGTTGCAAGGGAGGCCGAAATCTCTTCTCGTTCAAATGCCCCACACGGCTCACAGAGGCCTCTGCTTGGCCTTGGAAAAATGCAGAGACGTCTCGATATCGCAATCCTAAGAGCAAAGCTATGGACCCCACCATCAGGATTACGAGGATGGAGAGGATCATCTTCTTCTTTCTGTGAAAAGTCATCGTGTGCCTCATCCTATGGATCGTACGTGTTCCTTGTTAGGCTTGTGTCTGTGCTTCTGCTGAATTGTCGATTACTGAATAGGTACTACATACTTTTCATAGAAATAACGAAAGCATTCTATGTTGGATCTTGAAAACTTGTAGTTAACCTCAACAAGTTTGCATTTTACCTCGTTAGCGTTGGAAATCTTTTTAAGTTGTTCTGGGGTGATATCGTATATTGCCATCTCCCTAACCATCCCATTGAAAATAACATCTTTGTTCCCCTCACTGCCCAAACCACCAAAAGCCATCCTTTCGCCGTCAACGTCTAAGACTAGGCTTTCACCAGGTTCGATAAAGATCCACTCAGGCCCAATGTACTTTACTATGAAAGCTAGACGGAAATCATTTGGTCTTCTGATAAGCACAATGTTGAATTCATCATCTGTGTCATTTCCGATGAAATTGTCTACCGTCATAATATAGGTATCTAACTTATCTATACTAG
>PPDG01000183.1 GCA_002899795.1 Desulfobacteraceae bacterium
ATTTTTGCCGGCTGTCCGCTGCCCGCTGTATTTCCCTATGCCCTCTGCCTTACTCAATCCTCTAATTCCCCATCAAAAATATTCCACTTGACAGCTTTTTTCGAAGAGTTTAACATGATGCTAACAAATGCGTTAGCGATACGGATCGCTAACGTCACTGTTAACATCCCATTATACAAGGTGTTTAGCGATGGCAAGTAAAACATTGGGATTCAGACTCCCAGAAGAGACCTGGAAGAAGTTGGAGGCCGAGGCTCAAAGCAAAAGTGTATCCATGACGGATCTAGCTCGGCAAAAAGTGATGCTTTCGACGGATTTTGAAGGACCAGTCCAAAAGCTATTTGATCATTACAGTACCACGCTCAATATCTCCAGACATGAAGTAATTGAGGCAATTTTGACAGACTACGTTGCCATGCACCAGGCGCATCTTGATATTTGGGGTCCTGGTAAGCTGATACTAGAGGAATTTGTATTTACCGAAAACGGACTAATGCGGGGACGGGAGTTATTCGAGGTGAGGAAAGCTGTCCACGCCCGGGAATTCAAAAGGGAAAAGGTCAAAGTATTATTGGAAGAAGAACAAACGGTGGGTCGAGACAGAATGAGCAAAGAGGACAGGGAATGGCTCAATGCCAATCTCCATCTAATCCACCTTCCTCATGGCAAGGGTTTGCCGAAAAAATCAGCTTCCCAGTGGATATCTAAACTAGGGAGACAGAAGAAAGAGTAGAACACAGGAGACAGGAGATAGAAGTCAGAGGTCGGAAGTCAGAGGTCAGAGGACAGAAGACAAAGGAAAGAAGAAAGGGATTATCCTGTGGGAGCGGCTTTCCCCGACCTGCCTGTCCCGGGCGTAGTCCCGGGGAGCCTGTCGAAGGTCAGCCGCGATCTTGCGCTTTGACCGATTTCAACGATTTACCGTTCACCGCTTGCCGCTTACCGTTGACCTCTTACTAACCAAAATAGTCTTTTACTATTTTTTGTGCCAGATCCATGGAGCTGGTAAAGGCCGGGGACACAGGATTGAGTATATGGATGCTATTTTCTTCCTTCAGCACGAGAAAATCCAAGACCAGTTCTTTTTTATCCCAATCCACCAGTTGGGCGCGAATTCCAACCTTATCTGCAGGTTCGATATCTCTCGGATGTAGCTCTTTTACTAGTTTTGACGCGCTGTTAAAGAAAAATGGGGCTAGGTACTTCTTTGGTTCCTTCAAGGCCACATCCCTGAACTTGGGGTTGGCAAAAAAGAGAACCGCGTCTCGGAAGAGTATTGCTAACCCTTCCGCATCGATTCCCTCTATCAGACCGTAGTTCTCCCGTCCTAAGGCTGGGATGGCGGTTGGCCCCAGATACACTTCACCATGGGCGCTTCTGGTGAAATGAATTCCGAGAAAAGGGTTGCGAATGTCTGGAACCGGGTAGATGTTCCCGCGTACCATGTGTACTTTGTGCTTTTTCAGCTTCTTATAGATGCCTTTGAAGGGAATCATGCGGAGATTCAAGCCTAGATTGAAGGCCCGGGCTACACGGTCACAATGAGCACCTGCGGCGTTTATGAAGTAGTTGAATCCTATATCACCGCGGCTTGTGAGTGCGGTGGAACTACCCCTCGTGCCCACGAAGGCGCAGTTAAGGAAAAATTGTACTTTACCAGTGGAGACCAGGTCAGCTTGCAAACTCAACATAACCTTTTTGGGGTCAACAACTGCAGTATCATGAGAATAGATGGCGTTCTCTACAGTTCTGGCGTTGGGCTCTATCTCCGCGAGTTGCTGTTGGTCGATTATATCTACTCTGGCGCCGTTGGCGATTGCCCGTTGGTAGAGTTCTTTCAGGGTGGGGATTTCTTTCTCGTTCCGGGCGACAATTACCTTTCCGGTTTCCAGCAGCGGCAGTTCTTTTTCCTTACAGTAGTCCCGCATCAGGAAGTTGCCACTCAGACAAGATCTGCCCTTCAGACTATCCGGGGCATAGTAAATGCCAGCGTGCAGCACTCCGCTGTTGCGCCCGGAAGCGTGTTTGGCTAAATCCTTTTCTTTGTCAATGATAATAATGTCTTGGTAGCCCTTCTGGACCAACTCTCGGGCAATGGTAAGGCCGATGATACCACCACCAACGATGAGGATATCTCCGTTCGCTTTGGACATAACCTTTCCTCTGATCTCTGACCTCTGATTATTGAGCCCCGGCCCCTGATCTCAGTATACTTATACCGGCCAAAAGAGGAAGGACTTTTAATCCGGATTAATCCTTTTGAGCCAAATCAATCAATCTGCTTGATTTACTGCAGGTCAAGAGCGCATGGTTGGATGGGGGAGAAGGGGTTCTGGTGATTTAAGGTGCTCGTTGGTCTTACAATGGGGACAAGCGAGCATAGCGGGAAAGGCGCCAGAGCTCCGCTTCATTTTTTTGAATTGCTCGCTCTTCTTCCTTATTGAGTCTGTCAGCTTTGCGTAGAGCGGCCTTCTGGACAAGCAGCAGCTTTTGCCCAATACGGTCAAGAGCTTCGTTGAGACTGGCCCGGCGCTCTTCTTCCTTCTTGGCGGTTTCAAAACGGTGCAGGGCGGCAACTGTTCGACGATTCACCTCTTGCCAATCCAGCCTTTCTCCCGCTTCATCGAGATGTACACTGTATAGCCCGGCATAGCAGCTTGAGAGTACACCAAGGCGCAACTCTCGCCAGACTTGGGAATTTATTGCCTTGAGGCGGCGCTGAATCTCCTCGAGACTATAGAGGTCGTGGGTTTCAGGTAGGGGTGGCTTCGCTGGTTTACGGCCCAAGATACGGGACAACCAAGGTCGTCTTGAGCCTGATAAGGGAGTTCTTTCAGATTGGGCAAAAACTGTAGTGAGACCCTTTGCGTAGGCTTCATATTTACGCCCTTTTTGGGTCTTGAGGAAGAGTGTGCAGCCTTCCGCCATATGGAAACCCCACAGGGCTCCTACAATCAGCCCCACCAATCCTCCCACGCCGCTGTTCAGCCAGGATCCCACAGCAATACCCCAGAGGGATCCTGAAAGAACCAACAGAAGACCGAAAAGATCTGCTAACAGTTGCTCCATCTTGCCAGACTTTCCTTTGCATGAGATCATCTAACATATTGGATTTAAGCAACAAACGTGCCAGAGAGAAGATTTAAGATTATAGATTGTAGATTGCGCTTTTCGTTGAAGTCGTAGAAATCGTTCAAGTCGTTCAAGTCGTAAATCGTAAACAGTAAACAGTAAGCAGTAAGCGGTAAACGGTAAACGGTAAACAATTCATCTGTTTGACTAATTCTCTAATTTTTTAATTCTCTAATAAACCTATTCTGTCCTCTGATCTCTGACTTCCGACTTCTGTCATCTTTCCTCTCCTTGTTGCCTACTGCCCCCTGCCTCCTGCCAGCTGCATTTTCCTTGCGTTCTTTACCTCCCCCTGATAGTAATAAAACCCAGCGCAAAAACTCATAGGGGGATGACGCATGGGAACACTGAGTCTCAAAAACTTTCCTGATGATCTGCACGAACAGGCCAAATCTAGAGCTGCTCTGGAGGGGATTACTCTTGAAGAACTCGTTGAGCAGGCAGTGTCCGGGTATCTGGCAAGCCCCATCACCCTCGACGTCGAGGAAGTGATTGTGAAGAAGAAGGACTCTGAGGAAAAATAGGTGAGGGGAAAATGAAGGAATGCCGGCGCTTTGCGCGCAAGAATATGGATGGCGAAGTCAAAATCTTTACCAATGGGGGTATTCACCTGGGGGGGCTCAGGGATATATCCGAGGGCGGCCTGGCGGTAACAACAGCGACGCCTTATGAAGTGGGATATGAAATGTTTGTTTCTATCGAACTGCCCGAGGCAGTGGAAACGCTTACTGCATTGGCCGAAGTAGTCTGGGTTGATCCCCTGGAGGCTACGTTCCACCCAACAGGCATGGGTCTGAAATTTCTGGCTCTGAAAGAAGAGGATTACTACAAGCTGGAGAAGATTCTGGAGCTAGTCTAGGGTAGGCGGGAAAGGCGAGAAAAGCGAGAAAGGTGAGAAGGACAGCCTTTCACCGTCAGCGATAAGCGGTAGATCGTTGAAGTTGTGTGAATCCTAGAAGTCGTAAAAGTCTTAGAAATCGTTCAAAGCGCAAGATCGCGGCTGGAAAGCCGCTCCCACAGGAGAATCCCTTTCTTCTTTCCTCTGACTTCTACCGATTACAACAATTATGACTCATTATCAGTTGGGAACCTGTACCGGTTCTCGTAACAAGCGTTGGATTGCCTCAGTGGCACTAGCTGCAAGGTGTGGGTGTGACTGGGTAAGCCCTTCCAGCTGACGGAGGCTATCTGCGGTGCGATAAATGAGCATGGCCAGATCACCTTCGTCAAGACCGGAAATATCCATTAATTCCTCCCATTTAGCTCCTGCAATCCAGAAGTAAATGGCGGCCGCTGGCCAGAAGGATAAAGGGTTTGCCGCAAAGCCGCTCTGCCGCAGGCGTCGGCGCAATGGATGCAAGGCCGAAACCATCTTGGCAAACGCTTGGCCCAGCTTCGGGTTTTTCAGGCTCAGCTGCTCTAAGGATTCGCTCTGACTTTCCCGATCAGTGACAAAAGGGGCCATTAGGCCGGCCAGCATTCTTGGATCATTATGAGGGAAAACATCGAGGCGGATAGACTCGGCTACCAGTAAGGGTTGATCGAGCCGGAGCTGTGATGCCCAGATCCCGTCAGCGCTCGGTCGGCCTGCCTCGTCCACGTAGCCCTCTTCTTGCAGAAAGTGAAAGTGGCGATTGAACTCGTGCCAAAGCCGATTGGTGACGTCATCAACGCGTTGGCGAAGACTGAGGACTTTATTTATTTTTTCTCTGAACTTACTCTGTTTTTTTGGTTCACATTTGCTCAAATGGGGACATTGCCCGCATGGGAGTACAGAAATTGCTGCCGTGGCCTCTTGTACTCGTGATTTCAGAGTCTCCCAGACTTCTTGCTCTGGGTAGGGCAGGGGCTCTTTCATTTCAAGCTGTGGATAGGTGTCGAGCGGGATGCTGAGGACAGACTCTAGCCACTGCTCCGGAGTGTCCAGGGCAGCAAGGTCAAAGCAAACGTCCAACACAGAGGCGACTTTTGCAAAACGCAGCCAGCGCTTACGCAAACGACCACGGCGCAATCGATGCTGTGGCCATACCCGAATGGCAGTAGCGCCCTCTGTTCCGCTTCGACTCTCCCGGGTCAATACCACGAAAAGCTCTCTTTTCTTGCTACGAAATAGCCTTCCAGGAGTAAGGTAGGCCTGTTTGCAGAGAGCGTCCCAACTCCGGCGCTGCTCCAGTTGCGCCTGCTTGAGCTGCTGCTCCAGCTGGCGCTTTCTAGACAGAGTGTGCAAAACTGTATTCAAATCACCACATCCAGCTGCCTCCAGCTCAGTGGCCACATCTTCTTCGAGTCCCCGTAGATCCTCAACCAGTTCTCGATATTTTTCCAGATTCTGAAAGGTTGCAAAGGAGCGAGCAAGTAGATCCCGCACTTCTTCAGATCTATGGGAAAGCAGTAAATTGAGGACCATAGAGAAGGTTATCTGTATTTGGCTATCCACGCTCTCAGGCGTAGAGTGCAGGAGGTCGAAGATGAGTCGTGGGTCCTGATATGGTCCGGGAAGAACAATAACGAAGCCCACTTTGTCCATGCCGCGACGACCGGCCCTACCAGTCATCTGGAGTAAATCAGTGGCACCAAGCGGAACGAACTCGCGTCCGTTGAAGCGATCACTCTGGGAAAGTACCACACTGCGGGCTGGAAAATTGACACCGGCAGCCACTGTTGAGGTAGAGAAAATGGCCTCGAGCTCTCCTTCTTTCATCAGAGTCTCCACCAGCACCTTCCACTGGGGCAATTGGCCGCCGTGGTGGGCGGCCACCCGCCCGTTGCGGAGAGAAGAAAGCTGCCGATGGTTTCTAAGGTATGGATGATTTTCTAGAAGTTGTCGGAATCGTTCATTAAAACGACGGTGTTCTTCGTCGCTCTCATCGGGACTCAGCCGGGGAAGCGCTGCAAGCAAGGCCAGGTTACAGTCCGCCCTTGATTTAAGAAAAAAGACGGCAGGCAACAGATTGAGGTGACGAAGTGCGGCGATTATCTGGGAAAAATTGGCAACCCCCCGTCTCGGAGTCAGACCGGCTCGAGGACTGCTTCGAAGGAAATGGCGAACTTTACCGGCCATTTCTCGCCGTTGCCCAAAGGGAGTCACTCC
>PPDG01000013.1 GCA_002899795.1 Desulfobacteraceae bacterium
ATCTAGTAACTATGAGATTCTTCGTCGTCCCGCCTCGGCGGGACTCCTCAGAATGACACCCATAAACGCGGTTTCCGGATGGGCACGAACTAGGAGGAATTAGGCATGCCAAAAAATGTTGTTGTTATTGGTGCTGTTGCTCTCGGACCGAAAGCTGCTTGTCGCTTCAAGAGGTTGGAGCCAGATTCCAGCGTGGTCATGGTGGATAAGGATCACCTCATTTCCTATGGAGGCTGCGGTATTCCCTATTTCATCTCCGGTGATGTCAGTGACCCGGGGCAACTCCAGGAAACCAGCTTTCACATGCTCCGGGATAAGGAATTTTTCCAAGGAGCCAAAGACATCGAGGTTTTGACCAACACCGAGGCCCTCAGCATTGACCGCCAAAAGAAGAAAGTTCATATCCAGAACCTAACAACCGGGGAAGATGCCACCCTACCCTATGACAAGCTTGTGCTTGCCACCGGCAGTCGTCCCAGGCGCTTGGACATACCCGGAATCGATCTGGAGGGAGTTTTCGCCGTGAGCAATATGAATGCGGCCATTGCTATTAAAGAGAGAATTGCCAGCGGCCAGGTCGAAAACGCGCTCATCATTGGTGGAGGGTTCATTGGTTTGGAGATGGCAGAAGCTCTCACTGATATGTGGGGCATAGAGACCACGGTGGTGGAGATCACCGACCAGCTTCTTCCAGGTTTGGTCAGTAAGAACATGGCCAAGATTGTCCAACATCACATGGAAGAGCAAGGAGTCGCTTTTCAGCTGGAGGACAGGGTTGAGCGTCTGGAGGGAAATAAGAAGGTGGAGCGGGCCATCACCACTGGGGGAATCATTGCAGCAGATATGGTAATCGTTGCCGTGGGAGCTGAACCTAATTCTGACCTAGCCAGGGCTGCTGGTTTGGAGGTTTCGCTCAGGGGTGGCATCGTGGTGAACAGTAGAATGCAAACGTCCGATCCGGATATATACGCAGGCGGAGATTGCGTGGAAGTGACCAATTTGATAACCGGCAAGCCCGGTTATTACCCCCTTGGTTCCATGGCCAACCGACAGGGACGAATCATTGGAGCCAATCTTGCCGGGGGGAATAGTGAGTTTCCCGGTGCTGTGGGAAGTTTTGTTGTGAAAGTGTTTGAGTTGTCTGTTGCCGCTGCCGGATTAAGTAGTGATGTGGCACGCAGTGAAGGATTTGATGCCATTAGTGCTCTGGTAATCCAGTTTGACCGGGCTCATTTTTACCCGGAAAAGGATCTTATGACCTTAGAAATGGTAGTGGAAAGAGGTACCGGCAGGGTACTCGGGATCCAGGGCGTGGGCAATATGGGTGACGGCACGGTTGGCCGGATCAATGCGGTGGCCTCCATTCTCAAATACAACCCCACCACAGACGATATAGCTAACCTGGAACTGGCCTATTCTCCACCATTTTCCGCGGCCATGGATATTCTAAATGCTCTCGGAAACACAGCAGAGAACATTTTGGCCGGGAAGAACAGGGTTGTGGATGTGGATGATTTCGATGAACTTTGGAAACAAAGAGAGAAAGGCGACGTGGTTTTCTTGGACTGCCGCGGCTGGGGGAATGCGGAACCTTTTGTTGAGAAGTATTCGGATCATTGGAAAAGCATTCCTCAGGATGAACTGCGGCTGAGAATTGCGGAAGTGCCTAAAGAC
This sequence comes from Desulfobacteraceae bacterium, assembly GCA_002899795.1. GTDB lineage: Bacteria > Desulfobacterota > Syntrophobacteria > BM002 > BM002 > BM002. The sequence goes on from PPDG01000013.1 coordinate 1,675, forward strand.
AAGAAGCTCGTGCTGATTTGTAACACCGGCGTGCGTTCCTATGAGGCTCAAGTAACCCTGGACCAAATGGGGATAGGAGATACCTGTAACCTTCAAGGTGGCGTGGCCGCTCTGAAAAAATGGGGACTGGATCTCGTATAGTCAGTTGTCAGTGGCAGGAGAGACTAGGCACTAGGAAGTATGCACTAGGCACGAGTCAGGCGAATCAAATACGGCGGGAATAATTGCTGTGGGAGCGGCTTTCCAGCCGCGATTTCTAAAAGGGGAAATCTAGTTGTTTGGACGACAAAGTGAATTTGAGATAAAGCACCTTCACTCCGGAGGAATAATCAGCAATTACTACTGCACCTCCGCCTGTGGTCATTGCCTCTATTACTGCAGTCCGCGGTGGAAGAAGGAATACATTGACAGGGAGACTCTGATAGAAGTTTTAAAAGAGATCAAGAGCCTCGGCTGCCGCTCTGTCCATATCGGCGGCGGGGAGCCGTTTCTCAACCTTGCTGGACTGCAAATGGTTGTCGAAACAGTTCACTCCTTGAGGGTCAATATTGAGTATGTGGAGACGAATTCTTCCTGGTTCAAAGAACGAGAGTCTGCGATAGAGACTCTCTCTTCTCTGAGAGAAAGGGGCCTTTCCACTCTGCTCATATCCATGAGTCCATTTCATAACGAGCACATACCCTTTTATAAAGTCAAAGGGGTAATAGAAGCTTGCAGAGAGGCTAATATAAGCGTTTTCCCCTGGATATCAGAATTCTATCCGGAGATTGCTGCTTTTGACGACCGGACTACTCACACGGTTTCCGAGTATGAAGAAAAATATGGGGACAATTATCTCTCAAGGATTCCTTCGCGGTATTGGATACATTTTGGTGGAAGGGCATTAAAGACCTTTGCCAGAGTTTATGGAACGAGAAATTACCAGGACACTCTTTCAGCAAACAAGGGAGGATGCAGGGAACTCCTGGACGTCAGTCACTTCCACTGCGACCTATATGGGAACTATATCCCGGGACTCTGTTCTGGTCTTGCCATAAGATGTGACCATGTCGGCACTGCTCTCTCCCAAAACGATTATCCCTTCTTGACCACTCTTTTCCGTGAAGGCATTGGTGGTTTTGGGGATCTCGCCGCCAGCAAATATGGCTTCGAACCTTCCAGGGAATACATGTCCAAATGTGACCTCTGCTTTGACATCAGAAAGTACCTGGTTTTGCAGGTAGGAGTGAGCTCAAGAGAGCTGCAGCCCAAGGGCTTCTATGAAAACGGTTAGGGTGGGAAAGGGGGTTTGGCTTATGGGCCAACTGACTTTGTCCATTTCGCCAAATTTGGTGATTTCACAAAACGTATTCACCTTAGATTTCCGCCGATAACTGATTGTATTTATTGAGTTAAGTTGCCTTATGTGTTCCTTGGCATCATTCCTGCCTATGTCAATAGAACAGTGGTTCAAAAACTCCTTGTCTTGCTCTTGTTTTATGGCCCCTGCCCCCATCAGAGCCGAGTGCGCTGGTGGGGGCTCCCCTTTTTAGACGGGCAACTCATAAGGTTCTGCAATTCGCAATCTACAATCTTAAATCTAAAATCAACCCCGCTCTAGAAAATGTCGGGCTCGACATCCCGACTGTATTCTACACCAGGCATGCCGAAACCGTGATGTCTGAGAAACTCTTGTCGCAATCCGTCAATATCTGCAAGCTGAGACAAATTTTCCGTTGTCACCTGTTCCCACAGTTCGGCTACTTTTCTCTGGACATCCTGGCGCATTTCCCAATCGTCCATGCGGATTCTGCCCTTATCGTCTAATGTGGGAGGGCTGTCTGTAAAAAGAAAATCGTGATAAAGCCGGTAGATCTGCTGTATACAGCCCTCGTGCAGGTTCTTTTCTTTCATAACCTTGTATAAAAGGGATATGTAGAGGGGAACCGCCGGTATTACTGCGCTGGCCCTTGTTACCAGTGCTTTGTTGACACTAATGATAGCCTTACCCCCAAGTGGTGCCAGAACCTTATTGATCTGATCGGCGCTGTTTTCCAAATCCTCTTTGGCCTTGCCAATTGTCCCATCCCGATAGATAGCTTTGGTAAAATCTGGACCAATATAGGAAAAGGAAATGGTGAGGAAGTTCTCCGCCAGTACGCCGCCGTTCTGGAGCATTTCAACCCAGAGTCTCCAATCCTCCCCGCCCATGACTTTTACTGTATGGGCAATCTCCTCCTCTGTTGCCGGCTCCGCGGTTATTTCATTTACCTGGCCGTTGAGGAAATCTACCGTCTTGGAGGTTAGCTTATTTCCGATGGGCTTGATGACAGTTGAATAGAGTTCCCCTGTGTGAGGATCCATTCTCCTTGGTGCAGCAATACTGTAGACGAGAAAATCAACCTCTCCGAGGTTTTCTCTGATAATGTCCAAAACCTGTGCTTTAATCTCTTGTGAGAAAGCATCTCCGTTTATGTTCCACGCCTGGTAGCCTTCTGACACCGCTTCTTTCTTAAAAGATTCAATGTTGTACCAACCCGCAGTACCTGTTTTTGATTTTGTTCCAGGTCTCTCATAGGCAACACCGATGGTAGAAGCGGTTGAACTGAAGGTGGAAACTATTCGGGCGGCAAGGCCGTAGCCGTTTGAAGCGCCAATCACGAGAACTCTCTTCGGACTTTCAATTCTGTCGCCAGCCTTTACATAGTTGATCTGAGCCCTAACCTGAGCCGCACAACCCAAAGGATGTGCGGTCACGCAAATGTTATTGCGAATTTTAGGTTCGATGATCATGGTATTCCAGCCCGCATATGGGCTAAGCTAATAATTTCTGAGCCTTTCTCATTGCCTTGCCAATAGGAATTCCCTGCGGGCATCTATTTTCGGCCAGGGAATAGTCGACATTCCCAATTCGCTCACGGATATCAGGTGAGAGTCTGGCATATAAAGACCTGGCGCGATCGTAATCATCATAGCTTTGATGGTACATCAGATAGCGCATGACATCAGCAACTGGAATATCTTCGGCCAACGCAGTTTGGCAAATGTTGCTGCAGCCTGCGCAGTAGTTAGAGGCGGTCTCCCGGGCGTACTGATCCAGAAGGTGCAGATCCCTAGCAGAAAGACTCGTCCTGCCCATTGCGGCCGCAACGTTGGACATCAGGATGGTAAGATTTGGCATCTGTGAACATACGCTGGCTATGTTGGGATTTTCCCAGACAGCCTTGAGTCTGGCCTGCTTATCCGTGAATCCCTTTTGGATAAAACTATCTACTAGTTTGGCTGCACTGGAAGAGTCAGAAGACCAACCCCCCTGGGTTTTCATGGCAGTTAAGCCGATGCCAGCTTCGGTGCAAGCCGCTACCGCCTCTTGCATTTTGCTCTTGTTCATGAGCCTGTAATTGTAGGTCATCATGATGCCGTCGATCCAACTCAGTTTGGCCGCTTCCAGCATACATTCTTCCATATTACTGTGAGTGCTAAAACCGAAGAATTTGATCTTCGCCTCGGCCTTAGCCTTTTCGGCCCAAGCTCTGGTGTCATCATCGAGCTCGTCAATGGAGCTAATTCCATGGGCGAAGTAGAGATCCACATAGTCTGTTTTCATTCTTTCCAGGGATCTATTGAGCAATCGAGTCATACTTCTTGGATCCCTGGCGTCAGATTTGGTCACAATGAATAGTTTCTCACGGTTTTCAGGATACTTGGCGAAGAATTTACCTATACCTCTCTCACTTCCACCGCCCTCGTAACAGTCAGCTGTATCCCAATAGGTAACCCCCCATTTCAGGGCTTGTTTTAAAAGCAATTGATTGGAAGGGATATCAAACATGCCACCCAGAGAGAGGACTGAGACCCGTGCTCCCGTTTTGCCAAAAGGCCTGGTGGGGACCACTGCGAGCTCTGTGCCGGAACCTTCACTGATCTTACCCATCGTTTCGCTTGCACCCAAAAGAGAGCCTACGGTAGCCGCCCCGGCTGTTTTGAGAAAATCGCGCCGCGAGAACTGATTCTGTTTCTTGGACATACCTGTTTCCTCCATCGCGCCTAGCTTGATCAGGCATCTGAAGTAAGATCTTGTGACTTTTATTAACCACAGAGGCACAGAGGGCACGGAGTTAATTTATTTTTTGCCCGATCGGGAGACGGCGATCGGGCAAAAGAACTCAGCCCTGTGGGCATGTCCGGAACTCACGTCGTAACAACCATAGCCAGATTAGTTCAGCAACCGCTTTATCCCCTGTTTTAGGGTGGGGACATTGACGTTACTAGGGAGACCTATCTTCCTACTTCAGTTCTACTTTAGTCCCGGCGAAGCCGGAGGCTTCCTTTCCCTGGCCGTCGTCTCCCGGACAGGGAAAGAAAAACTATACCTCTGTGGCCTCTGTGCCTCTGTGGTGTAAGCTTTAGAGCACCACACGTGGCCTGAACGGAAGGTTGCGCCACACACCATTTGCGCATTGCCCTACAAGGTCAACGATCGTTCTGGGCTTCTGGATTCATTCTCTGCTGTGACCCGTATGGCTCTCTTGCCACTAACTGGACACTCATGTTC
>PPDG01000438.1 GCA_002899795.1 Desulfobacteraceae bacterium
AGCGGACTTGGGTGAGCGAGTGAACTACAATAAAATGGTCTAAGTACCTTACATTTCGAAGATTCCCTGCAGCTTGCTGCAGGGAGCTTCAATTGCTGTTGCGAGACCATGCAGATGGGCGTGCCACCTGGCAACCGTCCCGCGGTACCGCGGGATTGGTTCCGAGGCGTACCTGAACGGTACGTCGCAGGGACCGACAACCGAGGACGCCAGGCAGGACGGCCTTATCCATGGTCGCAGCAAGTGATTCATGAAACATCCGGGCTAATGGAGGCTTGCTGTGGCGAACACACTTTCCATCTCATTTGCTAACGACATGCAGGAATTGACTCATGTGCTTCAGGTAGTGAACGTCTTTCTGGAACCGCGAGCGTTACCATCCAAGCTTGTTTACGCGGTAAACCTCATTTTGGAAGAGATTCTCATGAACATCATCAAATATGGATATGACGATGGAGAGTCCCATGAGATTGAGGTCCAGATCAAGGTCGAGCAAGAAGAGGTCGCCCTCACAGTTATAGATGATGGCAGAGAATTCAATCCGCTGACGGTCCCGCCGCCGGATCACTCCAAGTCCGCCATGGATAGACTTGAAGAGGGTCTGGGTCTACAATTCGTACGTCATATGAGAAACGCGATAGAGTACCGCCGGGAAGAGGACAAGAACATTTTGAAAATTTGGATGTTTCTCTAGATGAATTTCTGCCGCAAGACCGTGGAGAACACTGTGCCGTTTCCGGATAGCCGCTTTATCAGACAGGCAGGAGCAATCAGAAGTCGTAAGAGAGCATGAGCCCAAGCAAAAACTGGTTGGGATCACCCTCGTCATCTACGATCGGGCTGTCCGCCGCGTCACCAATGAGCCGACTGTAACTGCCAACGGCTAAGACATTCCAATACCCGTAAAAATTATAGCGCCCGGTTAGCAAAAAACCGACATCTTTGAAACCAGAGTCGGCATCGTATTGGTCTAACCCGCTGCGCTGCGAGTCCCCTCTATCGACACTGAAATAAGCATTCATGTAGTCACCGTCAGCATACTTCGTAAAGACGCTGAACCCTACCATCAACTGGTAATTTATTGGCATTTTGTACCCAACGTCTAATGTGAGCAAGAAGCCATTCCCACCGACTGCATCCTGCTGGGCCTCTATTTCGGCGGCCCACCCATCAAACTCGATACCCCAAAAGATGCCCACCATAACGGAGGTGTCAACTTTCTGCATGCGATCCACCTGATTGTTGTCGACATCGTCCCGTTCAGGGATATACCCAAGCATTGGCCCGAATCTCCAAATGTCATCCGGAAGCACGTTCGCTTTGAAGTCTATACCTCGCAACCGGTTGCTTTGCAGACGCAGAAACTGGCCTGAATCCAAATCTGCCCTGGCGTAAGGTAGAAGAACAGGTACATAGTCTTCGGACCCTTCATAATCCGGTGCGGCGCCAACGCCGAAGCCCAATTCCAATTTCTCTACTGCCATCGCAGGCTGGGCGGCGACTGTGGCCGCAAGGAGTAAAGCCAGTAGCAGCTTCTTCATTTCTCTTTCCTTAACCCGGATGTTTCACGAATTGCCGTCGCGAGATCGTGGAGAAGAGTGTGCCACCGGGCTACCACAGGGGGTTGGATCCGAGGCGTACTTGAACAGTACGTCGCAGGGTCCGACACCCGAGGACGCCCGGAAGGACGGTCATATCCACGGTCTGAGCAGGCCATTCGTGAAACATCCGGGGTTATGCCGATTTCGAAAGATGATCTTCCAGCACTCGCCCCAGAGCCCTGAGGTGGGCCTTCTCTTCCTCGGCGATCTCGAAAAGAACCTCCTTAGTGGCGGCATCGTTGCTTTCCGCAGCCATTCTCAGATATAGGTCCAATGCCTGAGTCTCCACCATCATCGCCACATCCACAACCCCAGCAACGCTCTGGAGAAAAGATTCATTCTTGGCCAGAAAACTCCCTATATCAATGCCCCCTTCCATGACAGTGGCTTCGACGTTCTCCTCGAAAGTCTGAATCTCATCCGGATCCATACCCCATTTCAAGCTCACAGCCAGTAATCTCTTCATGTGGCTTTCTTCAGCCTTGACGAGATGGCCGAGAAGCTTGATGAGCTCTGGGTCTTTGGCCTTGGATCTCACGGTTTCATGGAAAGCCTTCAGCCCTCGTTCCATTTTGTATGACAGGGCAATGACCTCTTGCACCGCTTCATCACCCCGGATAAATTGGAGATGGAATTCCCGCGGCCCTTCAGCCGCTGGACCCTCCCATGCCTCCATTCCCCCTTCCAGATAGTACACCTTCCTGAAATCTTGATTGGCCAGCAACTGAGCTGCCATACGACTTCGCCCGCCAACGGCACAGTACACTATAATTGTCTTCCCTGGATCCAAATCCTGCAGAGAGTCAACCAACTCCGGCAAAGGAATGAGCTTTGCCCCTGGCAAATGTTCGCTTTCATACTCAATGGGCTGACGCACATCCAGGACAGTAAAAGTGGACTCAGGGTTTTGAGAAATAAAGCTTTCGGCATCATCTGGGAACATTACTCCCACATTGGTCAATTGTTCACTCATTTCCTTTCCAGCCTCCAAGTAAAGAATCCGGGCCCTTCGAAGATCCCGCCGCAGTGCAGCGGGGACGGGGAAGGGAAAATATGGCTTTGGCTGAACACCAACGAACTCGCATGCTCAAAAATACTAGCCAAGAAGACTTTTTTACGCTAGCATTAATTTCTGTAACGGGTCTCCATTTGTTCTCACCCTCTTGCCAAGAACGCGGAGATTATTTGAACTCCAATAGGTCTCCGGGAGAAACGAAAGCCCGTGATTATCTATAGAAGGTCTGACTTGAGTTGTTCAACAGAAACAGATGAGAAGTTGAACCATGGAAAAGCGGCCCATTACAAGAACCGGCTACGAGAGGCTACGCGCAGAGCTCTCCTTTCTCTACCGCTTTGTCCGGCCTCAGGTCATAGAAGCTCTCTACAATGCCCGGTCATACGGGTACAAGGCCAATAACCTGCAGTACTTTGCCGCTCGCGAGCGGCAGGCCTTTGTGGAGGGTCGAATCGAGGATTTGCGCCGCAAGATCTCCCTCTCAGAAATAGTGGTTGGACAGCACCTCATCTCCTCAGTTGCCTGCTTTGGCGCTACCGTCGGGGTGGAAGATATCACTAAGGGCGACCGAGCAACCTATCAACTGGTGGGGCCATTTGAAGCTGATGCCATGCAGGGTCGAATCTCTATTGACTCACCCGTGGGCAGCACTCTTTTAGGCCGGCGTCCAGGTGATGAGGTTACTGTCTATGCTCCTGGCGGCGTCCGCTACTTCCGGCTTCTTTTTATAGTGTCCCCCTAACTGCCTCGCCTCTACTCTCCCAAATTAATTTACAGTTCACCGCAGAGCACGCAGAGTACGCTGAGGAACGACAGCTTCAATCAGCCAATAGCAGTTAGTGTGCAATCAACCTAAACCACAATGAATTCCGAAACCGGGAACCCGCCCGAAGGGTGGGAGTCCGAAGGACAAATTCTCATTCTACCCTTTGATAACTCCCATTGGCCGCAAGCGCGCCACTTTTTTGCTGATGCCGGCACCGGACACAACATCCACCACCTGACTCACATCCTTGTAGGCCTCCGGGATCTCTTCCCGCACGGTAGCCTTCCCGGCACTGCGAACTGTGATGCCCTGATCTTCCAATTCCCGAATGATTGCTCTGCCTTTGGACACCCTCATTGCCTGCTTTCGACTCATGACTCTACCGGCACCATGGCAGGTACTGCCGAAGGTCTCAGCCATGGCCTGCTCCGTTCCCACCAGTACATAAGAGTATCGCCCCATGTCACCAGGGATAAGTACTGGCTGGCCTACATCTTTGTAAGCCAGCGGTGTGTCCGGATGATGGGGCGGAAAGGCCCGGGTGGCGCCCTTTCGATGCACACACAACTTTCTTTCTTTACCATCCACCCGGTGAGTCTCAATCTTGGCGATATTGTGGCAGACATCGTATATGAGCCTGAGCCCCAGCCGCTCCGAGCTCATCTGAAACACACGCTCGAAGCTCTCCCGCACCCAGTGGAAAATAATTTGTCGGTTGGCAAAAGCATAGTTGGCAGCTCCTGCCATTGCGGCCAGGTACTGCCTCCCTTCCTCGGAGGCAATGGGAGCGCAACACAACTGCCGGTCAGGTAACTCAATGCCATACTTTTGCGTGCTTTTCATCAGTATTTTGATGTAGTCATCGCAAACCTGATGACCAAGTCCCCGCGAGCCGGTGTGGACGATTATTGTTACCTGGTCCAGAAACAAGCCCAAAGCCTTGGCAGCATGCTCATCGTACACTTCATCTACGTAACCAACCTCTACGAAATGGTTCCCCGATCCCAGTGTGCCTAACTGGGCTTTGCCCCGTTCGAGAGCCCGATCGGAGATCAGGTCCGGGTCGGCACCCTGGATACAACCCCGTTCCTCGATGTATTCCGGATCTTCTTCCAGCCCGAAACCTTGCTTTACTGCCCATCCGACCCCTTTTACCAGCACCTTCTTCAGCTCGGCTTTTGAGAGCCGCAGATCTTTCCGTTTGGAGCCAACCCCGGAGGGAATATTTCTAAACAAGGTTTCCACCAATTTCCGGATGTGGCCTATGACTTCCTTGCGCTCCAGACCGGAGCGCACGAGTCGCACCCCTCAGTTAATGTCGTAGCCCACTCCTCCAGGCGAAACCACACCATCATCCAAGGAAAACGCTGCGACTCCCCCGATGGGAAAGCCATACCCCCAATGGATGTCGGGCATGGCCAGAGAATGGCCCACAATTCCTGGTAACCAGGCCACATTAGCCACCTGCAGCAGGCTCTGGTCATTGCGGAGGTTGGCCATCATGGCCTCATTGGCGTAGACGATGCCGTCGGTGCGCATCTTGCCCTCTTTCGGCAACCGCCAGCGGTATTCGTCGACCTTTTGGAGCTTGATGGAGTGTTGTTTTTTCACGACAAAACCTCCAGTGTCTAGCATCTAAATATCAAAAATCACCTGTGCCTCCCAGCCCTGGTCGTCTTCGACAACCTCGAGTTGGTGGTAGGTGACCGCCTTGATTTCTGTTTTCAAGGTGTGGATTTCCGGATTGAAAACCTCGCCCCAGGCGGTTGCCTCCAGTGTGAGAGCTTTGAGATTCACCTGAAACCGTCCAAAAATGAGGCCCTCAGTATCCAACAGGTAGAGCAGTTCCTGAAGCCAACTCACCAGTAGGGTTTCTATATCATCTTCCTGCAGTTTGAACTGACGCTGGATCAGGCAGTTCAAAGAATCCACCCTGGTGATCAGCTCACTAAAGCCCAGTGCAGCCGTCTCGAACATCCCCTCAAGCGTCGGCGCCTTGACCAGAATACCAGCGTCGGCAGTGTGGTCAATAAACTGAAAAGATCCCTGAGGGTGGGTAGCCATGGGTTTCAACCTCCACGTGTATGCCTGCAGTTGGCAGCAGCCAGTATCGTTGGCCAGCGGGCACTCCTCATATCTGACTGCCGTAAGTCCTAGTACTATAACACGCGAAGGTGTGAGTGATACAGTCCAAGCGTGGGGTGAGCGGTCAAAAAAATTAATCCCATCTTCCGTATTTTATCTTCTTCCCAAAAAAGGTTTCGATCCTGAACGTTATTCCGGGAGTGAAATCCCAGTCCTCACTCTCTGGAAAAGATGCCTGGGGGGCAATTTCAAAAAAGAGCCATTTCCGCCAGATTCTTTGCCGATACGTGATTCTAAAAATAAAATTATCCCACTGGTGGTCGTTGGTGGATCTGAACTTGGTGATATACTCGTATTTGAGGACCCGTTTGGGATTCAGTCGCTGAAATAATTTTGGCGCTATCTCATAACGATAGTCTTCTTTGTCCTGATTCCACTTCCCTTTGAGAGTCGTGCGGTAAAAGAAATTCTCGGCGACATCCCTTTCAAAATCGATAGTGGTTATTGACTCGAAACCATCATCGGTACGCCACCTGAACGTTTCTGTAAAGCGGGTACCCCATATTTCCCCTTTGGCATAACCCCTCCACCGTGGTCCAAACCACCAGTCAGGTATGATGCTACTGAATTTGAGACCGGTCCTCCAGCTGAAATTTGTAGATATAGTCTGCACGGGAGTGTAGGCAACGGCTACTTCTAAATCTTCATCCTCAT
>PPDG01000537.1 GCA_002899795.1 Desulfobacteraceae bacterium
CGTAACTGGCAAAGCGAAGGGTATCCGCTAATCGCATCAACTTTCGAGCAAGCCTTTCCAAACTCGCTAACGGCTTCAGTATAGCTCTATTGGTAAGCTCAGCCGTTATTTCTCCAACCCGTTCTACCTGTTCTGTGAGGCGCGATGCCAATTGAGTGCGGATGACCTTATCCTGGGCCCGCAGTCCCTCACGTTCTTGATAGGAGGGCATACCGGGAAATATCCGCACTATACTTTTGAAAATATCCGCAACCTTTTCCTTGGTGAGCATAACTTTTCTCCTTCTGCATCAGCCATGCTTGAGTTGAAGCAATAGATTGCAATAATTAAGCCAGGCGGTTTGCGGCTACCACAGCATTCAGAGCGCCTATCACAATATTGAAATGAGGGATAAGAGATGGGCTAGTCTTACTAGACACTAGGCACTAAGCACCAGGCACGGATGATATCTGAATATGGGAAAAACAAACAAACGTCATACCGGACGAGTCCGCCTGCGGCGGGCGAGATCCGGTATCCAATTTGTTTATATTTATTCTGGATTCTCCGCCGCAGGCGGACTTCGCGTCTTCCGGAATGACGCAATCGGAGTCGTGCTAGCCAGCGCATAGTACGCATGATGCCATGTGCTGTGCGCTATGCACTCGGTGCTAAAGGCTTGACATTTGTGCTTTAGTACTTATTGGATAGAAAAGATTGTTGCTGTGGCAGATTTTATAATAATTGATTTGTAACCTGCGAAAGGAGATTAGATATGGCTTATTCTTGTAAGAACTGCGGGGCGGTTGCCGACGCACCTGGACATCTGTGTAACCCCTGTGGAGATGCGGCCAAGTGCAACTTTTGCGGCACTCCTGAGACGGATCCGAAGCACATGTGCAAAGATAAACTGACAGCGATGAAGTATTCCTGCTCCGGTTGCGGCAGGGTAGCTATGGAGTCAGACCACCTTTGTGACCCTACTCCCATCGGATAATAATTTCTCAATTTAGCGGCAGGCTATTGAGGTGACAGTAGGTCCCTCCAGTCTGCCGCTTTTTTATTCACCGCAGAGAACGCAAAGGACGCAGAGAGAATGTAAACCCTGTATCTAGTAGACTTGTTGCCTATTTTATTCTCTGCGATCTCAGCGCACTCTGCGGTTAATCGTCCCTTTTGCCGCCGGGGATTACTTTAAGTTGGGCTCGGAGCTGACTGCTTCTAATTTCCTTCAGCCATTGCCGCCATTCCTTTTGGCCTTCCTCTAATGCCCGAGCGTAATCCTGTCGTTTCTTTTCCTGAACGTCGTCCTGATCCTTAACAACCGCCCGGGCACGTTTCAACCGCTGATAGGCAAGGGAAGATGACCAGAATTTTTCATTCAAAGGCTGACCGTAAGTCTTCTCAAGTTCTTCTTTAAACGCGTTAGCGTCGTGATCCAGCAAGAATCTTTCAAGGTCAAAAATCTCTTCATCTTTCAGGTAGTAGGGTGAATCTTCCCAATCGGCCACTGCTTGGCTGAGTTTTTCAAGCCACTCCTCAGTGTCGATTGGTGTGGATGTGGACATGGTACTATCCCTCGGCAACTCAAAGCATTGGCCAGACCAAGTGGCTATTGTCTCCGTGTAATCTACCCAATAAACCTTGAAACAGTGGAGACAAAGACCCTGTAAACGTGAGATTGGGGTGGACTGTATCTCCTATTGCACCGCTTCTTCCTTGTACTCGTACAAATGCACATCCCTCTGTGGGTAGGGGATAGAGATACCCTCTTCGTCAAAACGTCTCTTGACGGTTTCTGTGACGTCAAAGTAAGCACCCCAGTAATCTTGCGTTTTAACCCATGGCCGCACCGCAAAGTTGACGCTGTTGTCTCCAAGCTCTAAAACTCCGATTGTAGGTGCGGGATCCTCAAGAATTCGATCGTCTTTGGCAAGAATATCTTCCAGGATCTCTCGGACTTTTTTGAGGTCATCACCGTAGCCGACGCCGATCACCATATCCACTCGCCTGGTATCCTTGGCCGAATAATTGGTGATGTTATCGCCCATCAGCTTGCCATTGGGAATGATGATCGTCTTGTTATCCGGGGTTTTGATTTGGGTAGTAAAAATATGGGCTTTTTCAACAACGCCCGCAACTCCCGCACCTTCAATGTAGTCACCTGCTTTAAAAGGGCGGAATATAATCATGAGAACACCCGCGGCGAAATTTGCCAGGGAGCCCTGCAAGGCCAAACCTACGGCAAGACCGGCGGCGCCGATGACGGCAATGAATGAGGTGGTTTGAATACCGAGTTGATTGAGAGCGGCTATGATGACAAATGCGAGCAAGGCAATGTAGGTCAAATTGCCGACGAAAGAAACAAGAATGTCATCGACATTGCCTTTTGTCATCATTCTCTTGATCACATTCTTCAGCGCTCTTGCAATCCAGCGACCCACAATGAAGATTACTATGGCTGCTAAAATCTTAAGTCCATAAAAAGCTAAAAGTTCTTGCAGCCTAGGCAAAATGTTGCTGAAATCCATACGCTCCTCCTTGTCTCTGCATCGATTAACAAGTCAAGCTTTGACGAAAACCGATGGTTAGCCCTGAGATTTTCTAAGTGGACCTAACTCAGGCTCTGAAATGCAACCGTTCATTTGCTATATGTTGTTTGTGGTACCGTGGGTTGTGCAAAGCGTTAAAGACAAAAGCATAAGTTAATGTAAGATATGATTGATAGGGCGAATGTCAATAGGAAGAGCCACCATTGTGATTTAATGTGGTGGGTTCAATAGGTGCGTAAGTGTGATTAATGATGAGAAATGTAACTGCACCTCGATCACCATCGAGGTGACTGTTACATCCCTTAATTCGCAGTTTGCTGAATTTTACTGTGGCACAAGATATTGAGAGTACAAAAAAGCGGAGCCGAAGCTCCGCCAGGGGGCTTTGAAAAATCATTACCTCAACTTGACTTTTGTAAGATTAAAAGTTGTCACTCATTCGCTATGCCGGTTCTGCTGATAACTCCGATGTGCAGTGTCCACAACGTGTGGCTTGGATGGGTATTGTCGATAGACAGTGAGGACAGTCTTTCGTTGTCGGTTCCTCTGGCGGGGCCTCTTCTTCGCGCTGCAGTTTGTTGAGTGCACGAATTAGAAGAAACACAGCAAAGGCGACAATGAGAAAGCTTATAACCGTATTTGCGAACATACCGTAGTTGATTGTGACCGCACCGGCCTTCTGCGCTTCTGCAATAGTTGCAAAAGGTCCAGCAGTCGCCCCTTGTTTCAGAACGATAAAGAGGTTACTAAAATCAACATTGCCTAACAGTAAGCCAATTGGCGGCATGATGATATCGGCCACGAGTGATTTGACAATTGTACCAAAGGCCGCACCAATGATGATACCTACAGCCATGTCAACTACGTTACCTCGCATGGCAAACTCTTTGAATTCTTTTAACATCTTTTACTCCTTTCTTTACAGATTTCTGAGATTGTCATCTAAACCTCATTCAGCGAATACCAAACATTCAAGCATAAACTCCACTGGTAAAAATTAGAGCTTGTAAATAATAATAAGGCAGAACAGACCAGAAGCAATAGGAAAAACCACCCAAAATGGCCATTTTGTAGGCTCAAAGGTGGCCGAAGATGATCTTCACCGTCTCACGACGCCAAATCATGAAATATCCGGGTTAACCAGGAGCAATTCATTTGTGCAGAAATTGGGTTGGGAAAAATTAAGATTATTTCTCGTCAGTTCCCTCGAAAAGTGCAACCGCTTGGCGAAAGTCGTCGTGGACTGGCGTTGGTCTGGAGGTAGACTGATCCACTGCCACCGCAACAATATGGCCATTGGCAATGAACCGTTGGGACGCAGACTCGAAGATGGAGAATTCAAAAGTGAAACTAGAATTACCGATTTTCCCGACCCGAGCGTGAACATGGAGGATCTCATCGAAAAACGCCCGGTCGCGGTACTGGCAGAGCGATTCCACGTAGAAAAAATCGACCCCGGCTTCGAGAAATTTATTGTAACTGTAGTCAATCGCCTTCAGGTATTCAGTCAGGGCTACATCGAAATAAGTCAGATAGTGGCCGAAAAAGACATGCCCCTGCTGGTCTGTTTCTATATAGCGAACCTGGATGGGATGGAAAAAGCGATACTGGTATTGAGAGGTGTCTTCTTTAGTCATGGTGGGGAATGTACCACAGTGAGTAGTTAAGACAAAGCCATAAACTGCAGTAACCACTTGGCAGCAGGCAGCGGGTAGCAAACAGTACAGTTATCCGTTATTTGTTATAAGTTATTAGGCAGAATCATATGTGGCATCGCCATGTGGTGGCAAGAGCAATATTGCTGACAAGAACGCCGTATAACGATTAACGAATAACGATTAACTCCCTCGTCTCGCCCGACCTCCCGTCTCGCTGTGAATTTGCTCTGCTAATTAGGCTGATTGGCCTCAACCAACCATTCGTACAATGATTCCACACACTCTTTGATGTCCTCGAAGCAAAACCGATAGGCTTCCAGGTTACGACCGTACGGATCGCTTATGCCACGTTCACGAGAACCATAGCGGGCGAAATGACGGAGGAGTAAGATTTTTTCGGAGGCTTGGGGGTGGTCGGCTATCAATTCGTGGCCCTGGTGGGACTCCATGACCAAAACAAGGTCGGCGTTATCGATGAGCTCTGCAGTGATAAGGCGCGCTTTGTGCTCTTCCAGCGAGATGGAGTTTTCTCTTGCCACACGCACGGCATTGAAAGATGCTGAGTTACCGGGGAGGGCAATGAGTCCTGCAGAGCCTACCTGCATGCCGGTGATGGGATTTTCCCATAGCAGGGCTTTAAGGTGCCATTCTGCCATAGGGCTGCGGCAGATGTTGCCGGCGCAGACGAAGAGAATATTTCGGATATTGGCAGGAGAGAATGTCATAGAGTGGTCCCACAGCAACTAACCAGCTTTTACTTCAATTTTCCTTGGCTTGACTTTCTCCGCCTTGGGCAGCACGAGCCGGAGAACTCCGTCTTTGACAGTAGCTGTTATTGAGCTCTGGTCAATGCGATCCGACAGCGTAAATTGACGGTGAAAGATTCCGGTCTCAAACTCTTGGAGCAGGTATTCCTCTTTTTCGGAGGTCAGTTGTTCGACCTCACCTGAGACGGTTAGCTGGTTTTCATGCAAATCGATACTGACATTCTCACTGGCCACCCCGGGCATATCGGCCAACAGGGTGATTTCTGCCTCGGACTCAAAAATATCCACTGCCGGAATGAAAACAGGGCCGGGTTTTGTTCGTTCACCTGCACTCTCCAGTTCCCGTTTATCTCGAACCTGAAGTTCCTTATCGCTCATTACATTTACCTCCTCTGGAATCCAATCATCCTTGATTCAGGCGGGCTTGACTTCTATTTGCCGTGCTTTGACTTCTGGAGCCTTGGGCAAAGTAATGATGAGTAGCCCATTTTTGCAGACTGCGGCAACTTTGCTACTATCAATGTGAGTGGGCAGCGAGGTGATACGTTTGAAGCTGCCAGCCTCCCGCTCCCTACGATGATAGGAGACGTTTTCGCCCTCAAGCGGAATCTTGCGCTCGCCGTTGATAATCAGATCATTACCCTGCGTAGTGATTTCAATGTCCTCAGGATCAACTCCCGGTAGTTCAGCCCTTACATAGTAATTATCCTCGTCCTCCGTAATGTTGAGATGAGGATAAACTCCTGCTGGTCTCGAGGCCTCCCGGGTATCGGTGAGGGTATTATAGATCCTGTGCATCTCACGCTGTAAACGCTGCATTTCAGAAAAGGGGTCGAAACGGTAGCCAGACCGGCCGGGCCTCCATTTAATAATGGTCATCGTTTTTTCCTCCTCTCTCCCTGATTCCTAACCAAAAAGACCGACTCGTAAGAAAAATAAGCAGGGAGACTCCAACTGTCAATTCTTCAAGGGCCTAAAGGGGCAAGAGGAAAAACCACTGGCTTGGTCATTTCTCATATATCCTTGATCTCTCCGCGCCACCGAGTCGTCCCAGTCCTCCTACTGCTATTTCTTCTTCGCTCGAGCAACACTGATAACCTGTGCCTTGGAGAGACAGAGCAACTCCTTGAAGGTGGTGGCAAACATGTTGCTGGTAGTACCACCGGCAGGGTAGATTTTGGCAAAGCGGTTGAGGCTCTCATCC
>PPDG01000286.1 GCA_002899795.1 Desulfobacteraceae bacterium
AACCGCCACCCGGGCGTTGTTCAGAATTGGCCTTTCTTGCATGAACTTGAACTTGACGCCAGAATCCACCGAAGGCAGGGGTGCCACCGGCTCGGTAACCGAAAAAGTACCCTCTTGAATCCAGTTCTTGAGAATGGAGGCAACCTCTCTGGCTCTGTTGTAGGACGAAAGTCCGGCAGTGGGTACCTTTTTGCCATTCACGCTTATGGAACCAGATTTTAGTTCGGCATAGCTGACCTCTCCCAGACTGCCGGGAACGCAGTTAGGGTAGGCCTCGCTGTAGTCCACCACCTGGGCAACTATGTCTTTATCGGTCACCGCAGTGTGGCTCAGAATGGATTCATCAAGAATAGGGATTGGAATACCGATCCCCACTGCTACAGTGACACCATAGCCGGTAAAGGAGGCGCCTCTAAGCCAACGGGCATCCATTTGTTTCAGATCTCCCGTTACTGCCAGGGTGCCGGCACCCATTCGGGGCACTCCTCCATCAGTGCGCGGCACCCCCGGGTTGTGTTGAGTCCCCCGGTCCACCACATAGCCAACCCCACCTCCAAGGAAGATGCGCGTTCCCATCCCAATAGTGCGGTAGAGGGGATCGTTGAGCAGGGGGCTCAGTTGTCCAGCGCTACAATATGTGGCGTTGCGCAACTTCGGGTGGAGTATCCCCATGTAGGTATAGATTATGCGGTCAGAAAGGTTTACCGCCACATTGTAGTTCTGGTAACCATTTCTAATGTTGAACAAGACCGCCTCATTCATGTCCTCAAGTCGAATCCAGGTCTCTAACTTGCGACGGGGGTAGCAGTCGGTGCCATAGGCCCGGGCTTCGAGTCTCACATCTTTTCCTGCCACCAAATCTTCAATCAGATGGCCGCCGCCGTAAGGGAATTTACCCGGCCGGATCTTGTTGCGCGGGTCATCGTCCGGTATTGCGGTAGCTCCCACAAAAAGGTCAACCGCGGCAAAGCCGGTATAAACTGGAATGTCGTTCAGAGTTACCGTGCCGCCACCCAGCTTGGTGCGAGGGTTAGAATGGCCAACATTGAAATAGGCTCCAGAGGAGCACATGGGGGCGAAGGTGCCGGTAGTGACCACATCCACCTCGGCTGCAGCTTTCTTGGCGCCCTTGCTCTTCACCACATCGATTATCTCTTCGGCGGTGTAGACTACCGCCTTTCCCTTTTTTATCTTTTCATTGATTTCCTGGATGGTCTTTGCCATGAATTGTCTCCTCTGTTCTCATATTGAGTTTATTTCGTTGTTTGTCTGTTGTTTGACTGGCCCCTTCAGGCCTGGCCATTATCCATAACATAAGACCACCCCCTTCAGTTCGTCATTTCGCATAGCGCAGAGCGCATAGAGCATAGCGAAGGACAATTAATCTTTGACGCTATGCGCTTGGCGCTCTGCGCTATGCGTTTATGGCCATGTGCTTATATACCGTTCTCCCGTACTTGGGAGTAACGTCACAATAGTCTTACCCTTGTTCTCTTCTCGCTCGGCCACCTGAAGGGCAGCCCAAGTAGCCGCTCCGCTTGAGATCCCGGCCAATATGCCTTCTTCTCTTGCTAACCTCGCAGCCGTTTCCTCAGCTTGATCAGCATTAACCTGGACAATCTCGTCGATGAGATCTACTCGGAGCACCGCCGGGACAAAGCCGGCACCTATCCCTTGAATCCGGTGCGGACCGGGTTGCCCTCCGGAGAGAATCGGTGATTCAGACGGTTCAACGGCAATGGCTTTGAAAGAAGGTTTTTTGGCTTTGATCACCTCTGCCACGCCGGTGATAGTACCGCCGGTACCGACTCCACAAACGAAAATATCAACCTCTCCGTCGGTGTCATTCCAAATTTCTAAAGCGGTGGTCTCGCGATGTATCTGAGTGTTGGCGGGGTTGGCGAATTGGTTGGGCATATAGGAGTCAGGAGTTGTTGCGGCCAACTCCTCTGCCTTTTTTATCGCACCTTTAATTCCTTCGGTTCCGGGAGTGAGCACCAGTTCCGCACCCAACCGGGTAAGAAGCTTGCGCCTTTCGACTGTCATGGTCTCTGGCATGGTCAGGATCAGTCGATAGCCTTTGATGGCGGCAATCATGGCCAAGGCTATGCCTGTATTACCACTGGTGGGTTCAATGATAGTGCCCCCGGGCTGAAGTTCACCTGAAAGCTGTGCTGCCTCGATCATGCTTCGGCCGATGCGGTCCTTGACGCTGCCCAGAGGGTTGAAAAACTCCAGCTTGGCCAAAACCTTTGCTCTCACGCCAGCGGTCACGCTCTTAAGCTCAACCAGAGGTGTACTGCCGATGGTGTGCCCAATGGTAGATTTAATATCCATGAGGAATTACCTCTTGTTAGTTTGTGGTTCCGAGTTCTTGTAAATGAGTTTGGGTGGTGCCAAAAAGACCTTGGTTCCCGAGGGTACTGAACTGGTAATCCAGACGCTGCCGCCTATAACAGAACTGCGCCCTATGACGGTCTCACCCCCCAAGATGGTAGCGCCGGCGTAAATCGTGACATCATCTTCTATGGTTGGATGCCGCTTGGCATACCGCAGTTGTTCTACCTCCTCCTTGGGTAGTGAGAGGGCTCCCAGGGTCACCCCCTGGTAGATGCGCACCCGCTCGCCAATTTCGGTAGTTTCGCCGATGACCACTCCAGTACCGTGGTCAATGAAAAAGCTGGAACCAATTGTTGCCCCTGGATGGATATCGATGCCGGTGATGCTGTGGGCATATTCTGACATCATCCTGGGAAGCAAAGGAATATCTTGTCGCCTGAGCTGGTGAGCGATCCGATGAACTGTGATAGCCAGTACACCAGGATAACTGATCACCACCTCATCAATGGTCTTGGCGGCTGGATCGCCTTGGTAAGCAGCATGTACATCTGTTGTTAGGATCTTACGTATTTCCGGAAGACGCTCGAGGAAGCGGATGGCTTCCTGTTGGCCACGCTCCTGGCAGTGGGTGCAAACCATGTCGTAACGTTGACAGTCGTGCTTAATGCTCAAGGCTATCTCTGCAGAAAGAATTTCAAATAGCCGGGTCGCCTCCATGCCGATGGCGTACTCCAGCTGGTTATTGTCCAACACCTGGTCGTTGAAGTAGCCTGGAAAAAGCAAACGTTTTGTACGCTGCAGAATTTCCACAGCCTTTTCCACAGATGGTGTCAGCTCTGCATCCACGTGGGCGAGTAAGTTCGGATCTCGACTGGAAGCGACAAGATCATCGATGATGGCAGGTAGCCTGTCGCGATTCTCAACGGAGATGTCAATGGCCAAACGGCAAGCATCTGATTCTTTATTGTAAGACTGTTTTTCTGAATTCATGGTTTCCTTTCCATTACCTCCGACTGCAAAGAGTTGCGCGTCTGCGTCTCGACAGTCTTGGCGCTGATGTTGGTTGTATTTTCCAATAATGAGTTAATCAGGCTGGCGGTAGGTTCAGCTGCGGACGTGTCAGAGGCTAGGGAACCTTCGGGATGGTGAGCCGCGAAGTGTGGCCATCGGACGCAATCGTCGGCTATAGCCGCAAGCCTCGTTGTTCAGATGGACAAGGCAACAACAGCACGACATGTCATCCTCGCACATGACCATATCCACGCCACCACCCCCTTTCATAATTTCATATAGGTTTACTAGTATAACCTAGAACGTGAGCTTGTCAAGTAGGGAATCGACAGCTCTCGAAGCTTTCTGGAAAATAGACTTGACATTATATAGCTATATAGTTATATATGCTCATACAAGAGATGGAGGTTCCAATGAGAGAATACCTGAGAGTCATGAAGGCGGCTGCTGACGGTACCAGAGTGAAGATCCTGAAGATGCTTCAGCAGAGAAAGCTTTGTGTTTGCGAGATGCAGACGGTTTTGGGGATCAGCCAGCCCAGCGTCTCGCGCCACCTCAGGCTGCTGGAGGATGCCGATCTGGTGCGCAGTGCAAAGGACGGCATGTGGAATAACTTCCGTCTCGCTAGGCCAGAGGAGGCGAATCCATATGCCACAACAATCCTGGCCCATCTCCAGGAGTGGTTGGAAGATGATGCCTCTGTGCAGGAACTCCTGGCTGAGGCTAAGGTCGTGGATAGAACCACGTGCGGGGTTTAGTAAGCAGTGAGTGGTAGAGGGCATTGGGCTTAGAAGTCAGGTGTCAGGTGTCAGAGGACAGAAGACAGAGGGCAGCGGCGACACGGAGACAGGGCGAATGCTGTTCGTTTCATATACTCTTTTGTAGCAATGCGTCCGTTTAATTTTAGACATTTTAGCTCAATTTAGACACTTTAAACATTTTTGTAACCGTAGGGTGGGCACTGCCCACCAAGTCATAATCTCTGGAAGGAATAATTCATGGACGAGGCGAGTGTGATTGAAAACGAGTCTATTGGCGGGGAAAAGGGGTTAGAAGTGGAGGTCGAGGAGACCCTCATAGACTGGAAGATTCTCTGGAAACCGATGGCTGTGATCATTGGCCTTTTCCTCATCTTCTTCTGGCTTCCCATCGACAACAGCCGGTTTGCCGGTGCGGTGATTGAATCCCTGGCCCTGGTCAAATGGTACGCCCAAGAACACGTCCTCTTATGTCTGGTGCCTGCCTTTTTCATTGCCGGTGGTATTGCCTGCTTTGTGTCGCAAGCGGCGGTAATGAGATATCTGGGGCCTGCTGCTAAAAAGGTTCTTGCCTATGGCGTAGCCTCGGTCTCCGGTACCATTCTGGCGGTCTGCTCGTGCACTATCCTGCCCTTGTTTGCAGGCATATATCAGCGGGGAGCTGGTTTGGGGCCGGCCACCGCCTTCCTTTATTCTGGACCCGCCATCAATGTCCTGGCCATAGTTCTAACAGCAAGGATACTTGGAGTTGCCCTTGGTACTGCTAGGGCGGTAGGGGCAATACTATTCAGCATCGTCATTGGCTTACTTATGCATTTTATTTTTAGAAAGGAGGAGCAGGCGAAACTAGAGGCAGCTGTTCACATGCCTGCCCCTGTGGTGGAGAGGTCCCTGGGGCAGAACATTATCTATTTCGCAACCATGGTAGGAATTCTGGTGTTCGCCACCTGGGGAAAGCCTGCAGTTGAGGTGGGGCTGTGGAATGCAGTCTATAGTGTCAAATGGTTTATTACGGGGTTGTTTGCCGCATTTCTCGGTGCAATCCTTGTTATGTGGTTTCGGGTGAAAGCACTAAAAGTGGCCCTTACTGGAGTGGTTGTGCTCGTCCTGGCCTTGATGTTTCCGCGTGAACCACTTATCGCTTTTTCCGCAGGGATCGTAGGCCTAACAGTTCTCACTACTACGACACGAGGTGAGACAGAAGAATGGTTTCTCTCAAGCTGGGATCTTGCCAAACAGATATTGCCGCTCCTTTTCGCGGGCGTACTGGTTGCAGGGTTGTTGCTGGGAAGGCCAGGACAAGAGGGGTTAATCCCGGCTGGCTGGGTAAGCAGCTGGGTAGGCGGGAATTCCTTGGGAGCGAACCTTTTTGCCTCAGTGGTTGGTGCTTTCATGTACTTCGCAACTCTAACCGAGGTGCCAATTCTACAGGGTCTTCTGGGTGCCGGCATGGGCCAAGGTCCAGCGCTGGCCCTGCTTCTTGCCGGACCGGCCCTGAGTTTGCCCAACATGTTAGTGATTCGGAGCGTAATTGGCACCAAGAAAACCCTGATTTTCGTCTGTCTGGTTGTGGTAATGTCGACCATCAGTGGTATGATATTTGGGAACTATTTTGCCTGATAGCGGTCAGGAGCCAGGTGTCAGAATACAGCAGGCAAAGAGCAGAGGGCATAGAGAATAGAGTTAAAATATGTATTATGTAGCTGAGAGCTGACGTCTATAATACGGGAGCTTACATTATGGATATTAAAGTATTGGGGCCTGGTTGTCCAAAATGTCACACTTTGGAGAAGAACACCCGAGAGGCGGTAAAAGAACTGGGCCTCGAGGCTGAAGTGAGTAAGGTCACTGATGTGAATGAGATTGCTGGATACGGAGTATTCATTACTCCTGGCCTGGTGGTGGATGGAGAGGTCAAGCTTACGGGGAAGGTGGCGACAAAAACCGAGATTAAGAAGCTACTGATCGAATACTATTCGCTGTCTGTTGTCCGTGGTCAAAAGGCGCAAAGCG
>PPDG01000456.1 GCA_002899795.1 Desulfobacteraceae bacterium
ACGAGGGATCTCGCCGAGCGCAAGCGACTGGAGAGAGCCCTGGCCCAAAGGAACAAGCTCAACACCTTGGGTGCTATCGCTGCCGAGGTAGCCCACGAGATTAGGAACCCTCTTGTCTCAATTGGGGGCTTTGCCCGCAGGCTACAAAAAAAGTTCCCGGAACTTGCTGAATGCGACATTATCCTCAAAGAGTGCAGACGGTTGGAAAAAATATTGTTCCGGATAAGGGATTATTTGAAACCCGTTAAGATCAGGCCGCAGGAATGTTCTGTGAATACCATCGTTTCAGGCTGTGTTGATCTGATGTCTCCTGAGACCAAAAGAAAAATGGTTACTTGCCAACTGGATTTGGGCCCAGAGATGGCAGCCGCCTATGTAGATAGAGACATTCTGGCACAGATTTTCATCAACTTGATTCTGAATGCGGTGGGGGCTATGGAAAAAGGGAAGACCCTATTTATAAGAAGCTTTGAAACTGATGAGGACATCCAAATTGAGTTCAAAAATATGGCCCTCGGACCAATGGTAAAAAATCCTGACCTTCTTTTTATGCCTTTCTCAGAAGGCGGTGAAAGTATCGGGTTGCCGCTGTGCTACAGGTTGCTCAAAGATATGGGCGGTCTGCTCTCTTTTGCTTTAGAAAACGGTTACACAGTCTTTACCGTTTCTCTCCCGAAAGTAACCCAACCAAGCCTCGTTTAACAGAAAGGGCTCATTATAAGACCATGCTCGCCTCTTCCGCCTCCTCAGTGCGCTCTTTGCTCACTTCATAGAGTTAGCCAATTCCCGCTTACTGTCTAGTGTTGCCGATTTTTGCCCAAAAGGGTGTAACGTTTCAGCATCCCTATCGACTAAGGGGCATCTCCATCAATTATCTGATGGGATTTTTCACATTCAACCCAATGTAAAGAAAGCTTTTCGGGGAACATCAAAAGAAAAGGAGTAACTTCATGGATACTAAAAAGATCTTAATTGCTGTGTGCGTAGGTTTTGTTATCTTGACATTTGTTTCAGCCTCCTGGGCAGGCGAGACTAGAATTCCATTGGAGGCTGCCAAGCCACATCCAAATGCCAGTGGCACAGCCTATCTGAGTGGGGATACCATAAGCATCCATGCCAAAGGACTTCGACCCGGGTCGGTCTATACCGTCTGGTTCGTGAATATGAAACCCAGAAAGCATGAGACAGGGGCAGGGAGTGCGCCATATGTGTTTAGAACAGACTCTAAAGGAAACGGCGCATATGCAGCCACCCTTTCGGAGTCTCCTTTTGGGGAGTGGGCAATGATCATGGTCGTACTTCATCCCAATGGGAACCCCAAAGATATGAAGAGCATGAAAGGCGCCCTCAAAGCGCCTATCCCCACAACCGGATAAACAACAATCAGCTACCAGGCAGAGGGGGGGGATTTCCCCCCTTCCTTTTTTCTATCTGTCTCTCGCCTTATTGCCATACCCTACGCCCTCTGGCATACCATTTGCCTATTGTCCAGATGCGCTAGTTAGCTACCCATTGAAGAGTAGCCGGTTTTCTCCTTAAATACAGCCCACTTGGGCGTTTTTCTCAGCCCCGGGGGCGCAAGATAATCTGCGTTTGGAGTATATGTATGGATACCCTTAAGTCACTCAAAAGACACCATTTCTCCAGAGCCGAAGTTAGATGGAAGGTATATTTCTTCACCCAGCACGGGGAAATCAAGGGTGAAACTGTGAACGTCAGCCCGGAAGGTGTCATGGTATCTTGTAAAGAGTTGCCTCCATTGGAGGACAACTTCCGCGTGGTGCTCAAACCTCCTGACCACTATCCCCTCGACACTACTGGCAAGGTAGTGTGGACAACGATATGCAACCCGGTCAGCGGTGCGGACAGCATTGGTGTGGATATCCAGTTTGTGTCCATTTCCGATAAAGACCGACTCTATCTCCAAAACATGATTGTGGACCAATCAAATAATGATATTGGCGACATAGCTCAGAACCAGACCACTGGTCTAGAGGTGAGTGCTGAGCAAAAACTCGAATCGTCTCATACACCGCAGATTGCCGAAGTTCGTTTGCCGGTTTTCTACAACAAGGGCGGCAAAACGGTGAAAGCTGTTGGAAGTCGCTTTTCAACCAGAGGTTGTCACCTTTATACCAAACTGGCCCCCCCCAAAGGGGCGGTGTTTTCCCTGAAGGTAGAAAACCCCCGGACCGGCAAATCCATTCATTTGGACAGCTCGGTGGTTCAGTCCAAGCGTTGTCACGCTAACAACCATTGGGGCATGATACTTCGCTTCATGAATATTAGCGGCACGGCAAGAGAGGAAATCCGAGAGATCCTGCAGGACGCCTCGGGCGCAGCAAATCCTGAAAAAGAACCGAGATACATCAAGAGCAAGATTGGCCAGGCCCTCCTGAAACATTTCACCAAGAAAAGAACGATTCATTAGGTAACGAGTGAGCAGTAAGCCGTAAGCGGTAAGCAGTAGGCACTACTAAGATGTATACCTGCCTGGTTTACCATTTACCGGCTATCTGCTTCACAAGGTAACTTCTGCAGAGAAAAAGTTTCCGCTTGAAATGGGGTCGGGCCAAGAGAACTCTTCGCGCGCAGCTCGCAGCGTCAATTAGTCGATTGGTCAATTCGTTAATCCGTCCTCTGATGGCTTAGTCCTACCCAAACTCCTCATGACATATCCTGACCTCTTGTGCTATATGAAATGTTCTTGTGCTCAGTTTTTCCCTTTCTCTGGCCTCATACAAATAAGATAACAGAAATCATCTTGACCGTTTTCACAGCAATTGTAGTGTGGAGTTGGGTACAACTGTGGCAGATACAGGCACTAGCGCGAATGGGAGACTCTCACCGACCTACGGCCTCCTACAGATCTTTATCTGTTTCCTGTGGGGAGCAAATCTGGTAAGCATCAGGATTAGCAATCAAGGCATCCCACCTTTGCTGGCTGCTGCCAGCCGGTCAGTCATAGCTGGTGGTCTACTATGGCTTTACGCCCGTCTCAATGGTCTAACTTTGTCCTTCGAGAAAAAGGACCAAATCCACGGGATCGTTATTGGCGCTCTCTTTGGCATAGAATTTCTGTTCATTTACTGGGGTCTGGCTTTCACTACCGCTTCTCGGTCGGTCATCTTTCTTTACACTCATCCCTTCTGGGTCGCTCTCGGGGCACATTTCCTTCTTAAAGACGATCGACTCACCGTTCCCAAAATAGTTGGCCTGGTACTAGCCTTCACGGGTATCCTCTCTGTTTTTGGGAGCCACTCCATTGAGTTGCCACCAGGTTACTGGATAGGGGATTTAATGGAGTTGGCCGCAGCCATTTTCTGGGCGGCCACAACTTTATACATAAAAAAAATGTCCCAAGACCGGAACATGACCCATTATCAAATCCTCTTCGCCCAACTCCTCTACTCTATTCCGATCCTGGCTGGTGGGTGGGTTATTTTTGAAAATCTACAAGGTCCTCAACTCAGCATGCTCGTCTTGACTGCCTTTGCCTATCAGTGTTTTGTGGTCGCATTTTTCAGTTACATTGTATGGTTCTGGATGATCAGCCGTTTTGCGGTTAGTAATCTCGCCGCCTTCACCTTTTTTGCCCCTCTCTTTGGAACTACCCTAGGGGCAATCATCTTATCAGAGCCCGTTACCTTGATGGTTTGGGTCGGACTGGGTCTCGTCGGGGCAGGCATATACTTGGTGAACCGTAAGTATTGAGATGTGGCCGGGCTAGCCCTTTTTTTGAACTTTATCCCCCAGATGGGGGATGTTTTTCTTTGACTATACTGCTATCGTTTATGATGAAGGGATTCGCACTGTCTCTTCATTAAGTTAGTTAAACTTCTCCTATTCTATTACACCCAGGAAGAAAGGAGAATTACCGCATGGCTCAGCTGAATAATATTATGGAAATCTTCAAGTTGCTCGATAAATCAAATTGCAGGAAATGCGACGAGTCGACATGTTTGGCCTTTGCTGCTGCCGTGTTCAAGGGTGAAAAACAGCTTGCTGAATGCCCCAGCCTAGAGAGGGAGATAATTGAGCGCTATGGTGGGAAATCCGCCAGTAAGATGACCCTTGAAGAGGAAACGGAACAAGCAATGGAGCAGTTGAAAGGAAAAATTACCACCATAGATCTTTCTGCAGCAGCAGAGAGATTGGAAGCGAAATTTTCTGATGAAAAATTAACGATCAAGTGTCTCGGCAAGGACTTTAGTGTTGATGTGAAGGGGAACATTACCACTGACCTCCACGTCCATTCATGGATAACCATACCAGTACTCAACTATATAATGAATGGTGCGGGAGTATCTGTTTCAGAGAAATGGGTTCCATTCAGGGAATTGGAAGGCGGCAAGACGTGGTATCGGCTTTTTGGGCAGAGATGCGAAAAACCCTTAAAAAAAGTTGCTGATACCTATACGGATCTTTTCGAGGACATGATTCACCTTTTCAAAGGCAGGCAAGTAGAAAATCATTACTCCTCTGATATTTCACTTGTCTTGCATCCTCTACCTAAAATACCGATTCTGATTTGTTACTGGAAGCCGGAGCCGGAAGATGGACTCGAATCCAATCTCAATATTTTTTTCGATTCAACAGCGGAAAAAAATCTCAACATTGAATCCATCTATACCCTTGCTACCGGGCTCGTGTTAATGTTTGAAAAACTGGCTTTGAGCCACAGTTAGAATAAACTCTTAACCGGGAGATGTCACATGGCTGACAGACGAGCTGATATTATAGCGGAGCTTGAAAAAGGTTGTGAAGATTCCATCGCCTTTTTCAAATCCTTAACGGCTGAAGAGCTTACTGTGCAGGTCTATCAAGACGGCGCGGAATGGACGGCCAAACAAGTCTTAGCGCATTTTATTACCATCGAACGCTCGATGCACTGGCTTTTCAAAAATATTGCATCCGGTGGTTCGGGTGCACCGGAAGATTTTGATATTGAACGATTCAATCGCACTCAAACTAGCAAATTAGACGAACTTACTATTGATGAACTAATCAGCCAGTTCAGAGCAGTTCGAGAAGATACGATCTCTATAGTAAGAGAGTTATCAGAAGAAGACCTCGACCGTGAAGGTCTGCATGCCTTTCATGGCCATGGCACGCTCGAACCATTCATTCGCTGAGCTTACGAGCATGTCCGTATTCACGAAAACGAAATTCGCCAGGCCATAGGGTGATTCGCTAAGATTTGTGCCCGAATGTCCAATATAATTAAGCTCCGGCCCCAGTTTCATAATCATCTTTGCCCTCGACACGCGTGCGGTTGCCAAAATCGCTTTTTTTCCTAAAAAATAAGATTTTACCCAAACTACAGTTTTTTCTGCAATATCATCTTGTTAGCCTGCTCCAATCCCATTTTATTCATGCCCATCCTTCTGGAAAGCCTCCCTGGCATATAACTTGCGTCAGTAAAGAGCATCAGATCTCCCCCTCTTAGAAAATAGGCTTTCTGAGGGCCATAGTGGTCACAAACGAGGGGTGTGCATCTGATCCATCTCCACTGCTAGCAAGCAAGGAGGGCATAAAATGAGGTATTCAGGATGGCCGGCGACATCCAAGTGGTTGGTATGCTTAGCCATCCTCTTGATCTTCAGCGGATGTGCACAAATGAAGACGTTTTTTAAGTCTGACAGCAATTCCGCTGAGGTAAAGCCGGCAGGAAAAAGCACGTCTAAAAACACATCGTATTACGAACACAAGGTCCGCTGGGAACGGGAAACACTCTCGCTTATAGCCAAATGGTATACAGGCTCCCAGAAGAACTGGAAGGTTTTGGCCAAGGACAACCCCTGGCTAGAACCAAACGAACTCTCAATTGGCCATAAAATCTTCATTCCTCGAAACCTGCTCAAGACCAAGAAGCCCATGCCACGTGACTTCGTTTTCGCCTCAAAGAGCAAACACGAGGTTCAAAAAACGAAAGCCAAGCAGGCGGGAACGGCTGGAGGCAGTTTATCGGAATCGAAGAAGGTTGAGCTGGAATATGTAGTACCTTGACCGGCCGGATTGAGAGCTGAGATGTGGGATGTGGGATAGAACCATTTTACAGAAACCGAAGGGGGTGAAAACATGCAAGCCTATTGTATGAAATGCCGAGCCAA
>PPDG01000002.1 GCA_002899795.1 Desulfobacteraceae bacterium
ATCTACTACGGTCGGGTGAAGGCCAAACAGATCAAAGATACCGGGGCCGAAATGCTAATCGCGCCTTGCCACAACTGCCGCGACCAGATCATGAAGAGTTTGCGCCAAGAATTTGACATGATGGATCTGGAAGTGAAATATCTTTGGGAGTTGGTGGCAGATTCCCTGATCATTGAAGGAGTAGACGAATAGGGAAAGTAACCGAGACCTAAGAATTCAGTCTGGCAATTAAGCCCCCGGTCTTTGGAGACTGGGGGTTTTTTTAGCTGGTTTTTTCCTTTTGACCTACTTGGCTTTTTGCTATACTCGGCGAAGGTGTGAATTGGCTGTGAGTTTTTGCATGAGGAGGTTTCATGGACTTCAATACGTTTCTTGAAAAATGTCAGAACGAACCCACCGTCAGTGACTTCGAATCCTACCTCGCCTACTGTATTTTCGAAAAGAAATCTGCCGAGACCAGCGGTAAAGACGAGGTTACGGTAGAGATGTACAGTTTTGTTCGCGATCAGGCTTTTGAGCGTCGTGACGAACAGGCGGCACGTCTACTCTACGATCTTGCTGGCGTTTCAAGCTGGAAGGAAGGGGAGTGGGAAGGCGCTTTGCGCTAGGCGCACTCGTTTACCGCGGAGCACGCAGAGAACGCTGAGAAAATACAACAGGTTTCTGCTCTGCGCTCCCTGCCCGCCATCGCTCTCGCCTGCCCGCTCGTGCCTCGCAGTGGCAGGCGGGCTCAGGCGAGGCGGGAGGGTCGGCTTCCTCTGCAGGAATATAAAAAAACCCGGCCGGGACTTTTGCCCCAGCCGGGTTTACTCTCCTTGAGAAGCGTATCCCTTAGGTGCGCAGGAACTCTTCAGTCAGCTTGTCCCATGACAGATCGGGTAAGTTGCCGACCACATCATCAATGGGACCACCGTCAGCGTAAGTCATTCCCACTGAACTGACCATCTCCACCAACTTCTGATGTTCCGCCTGGATCCATTCGGTGCTTTCCTGGCCGTAGAGGAGATTTTTTAGGTCCTTTTTCATCGCTGCTGGCTCAATGACCATCAGCCAGCCATCGTTGTATGGTTGCTCTTTGATGACCGCAGGTTTCTTGGTAACCTGATAATTTTGGGCGGCAACCACCCCTGAAAGTGGTGAAAGCGCTTGAGCCTCCTTGCCCTCTCGCTTGAAGGCCAGTCCCACCTCGCTGAACTTGACCTCCTCACCGGTCAGCGGCAGATCCAAGGAATCCATGGCCCCAAAAACTTTCATGGCGAAGTCGTCCAGTCCGATGCGGATACGACCACCGTGCTCAACCCTGGCCCACGCATGTCCCAGATGAAAGAAATGTCCTTCTGGGAGGCCAAAGCCGTCCACCTGGTGGATGGTGCTTATCCGGGCCGGAATCTGCAACTGCCAACTATCCTCCAGCATTTGGTCAAACTCACAGGTGTGACATTAAAACTCGTGGGGGCAGAGTCGGGAAGTAGTCCTGCCGGTGAGTGCGTGTCGACACTCACGTTGCAGTCCTGGACGCTTCTTCATCTTTTCCTGCCAAGAGATAATGTGGGCTTTCTTACCGGTGGGCTCCAGTCCCTGACGACGCGCCGCCGCATTCTTATCTGTGGTTTGCTTCATGGCCTTATCAAAAGGACAGGCAGAACAATTGTAATATTGGTTGCAGAGTTTGTAATCGATAACTCCAGCTTCCATCCAGATGCATTTTTCCTCGCCATTGGGCACTGCCTTGAACCCTGACATCTTTTTTGCTTCCTTCATGTGAAACCTCCTTGTAGTAATAAATAGTAAACTCAATAAGTTCTTGCTGGGTTTTGTCCTTCACTATGAGCAAGGGGCGTGCCATTCTTGTTTTTTGCTGGTAAGTTACTGAAAATACTAAAGATTGGATGGGATGTGGGTGAGTGCTGGAATAGCTGGAAGTGTAGGATTAATCTACATCAAAGAAGCATTGTGCAGATAACACATTGATATAACAATTAAAATATAGGATGGTGTAAGATGCCACATATAGTTGCTTTTTGCCTCACATTATTGAGGTGTATTGCCACGGTGAAGAAATCTATGACTCGGTGTAAGGTGGGCACGGATCAACACGGTTCATGGGGTAATGCCCGCCCAACGGGTGCAATTAACTAAACAGGTTGGCGATGGGGAGAGCCGCATGCAGTTGGAATTTGCCACATATGAAGGGTGGTGTTTGGCCACTAAGTGTGGCGAGGGAGGAGGTTATGTCGTGTAATTCTTCAGACCTCTGAACTGTCAAGCCCTCAAAAAGAGGTCGGTGCTGAGATGCCAGATCATGAGTTCACGACAGGCAGGGCAGAAGTAGGAGAACTTGCGGTCGGCGCATTCCAAGCCGACAGAGTACTGCATGACGCAATCAGGATCGGCGCAATGTTTAAGGCCAAAGGTGTGGCCCAATTCGTGAATGGCCTCTTTTTCCAGGCGGCTTATGAGCGGAGGGCAGCCGATTTTCGGGGCGCTGTCGGGATTGCCGCGCAGACGATAACTGGAGATAATAGCACCCTTGCCTTTGAACTGGGCCTCGCCAAATACAAAGGAGAAGATGGGGTTGAAGAGATCGACCTGGGTCACCCCCAAGACCTTGAGCGCATCTGGAGCTGCGGTATCGATTAATTTCCGCAGAATCAAATTGGAGTTGTATTGCTGGCGAACAGCATCCAGGGCATAGGCGGGGATCCCTTGATTGGTGGCAATCTTGACTGCCAGGCTGAACTGTTCCTGGATGCTTTCTGCGATGATTTCAAGATGTTTATCACCTACATCCCCCAAGGGTATAAGGTAGATGAATTGGGGGTCATTCTTCATGATAGTTTATTGCTGTCTTTCCAGGCCGAACTTTTTAATCTTCTTGTGTAGAGTTGAGCGGTCGATATTTAGAAGACGTGCCGTCTTGGCTATGTTCCAGTCGTTTCTTTGGAGCATTTTCTCAATGTGGCTCTTTTCCACTTCCTGCAACGATCGGGGTTCCTCAGTAAGGGGTGATTCAATATTGCAGAAGGGCAAATGCTTAACCATCATTTGAGGCCCCTGATCAATTACTAGAGCCCGTTCAATCACGTTTTCGAGTTCACGCACGTTGCCAGGCCAGTGATAATCCATCATCAAGTCCATGGCCTTCCGGTCCACCCGGTCGAATTTCTTATTGAATTCCACATTATATTTGTTTATGAAGTGGGCCGCCAACAAGGGAACGTCATCTATACGTTCCCGCAACGGGGGGAGCTGGATACTGACCACATTTAAGCGGTAATAGAGGTCGCTACGGAAAGAGCCCTCCTCTATGGCAGCAACCAAATCGCGATTGGTGGCGGAGATGAGTCGGACGTCTACCTTTATTTGTTCTGTCCCACCCAAGCGGCTGAAGCTTTTCTCCTGCAATACTCGCAGCAGTCTGATCTGAGTCTTCATACTGATGTCGCCCACTTCGTCCAGGAAAAGGGTTCCTCCATGGGCCAGCTCGAACCTTCCTTTCTTGGTGCGGTCGGCACCGGTGAAAGCCCCCTTTTCGTAGCCGAACAGCTCGCTCTCCAGTAGGGTTTCGGGAAGAGCTCCGCAGCTGGTGGCCACAAAGGGGCCATAACGTTGGGAACTGTTGCTGTGAATAGCTCTGGCCACAAGCTCTTTGCCTGTGCCAGTTTCCCCAGTTATCAGTACAGTGGCGTTGGTGTCGGTAACGGCCTTGATCATTGAAAAAACTTCCTGCATGGCCTCGCTTCTGCCAATTATATCTTCGTACTCGTATTGTTCAGTCAAACGCTTGCGGAGCAGGATGTTTTCGGTGATCAACTGTTGATGTTCAACGATTCTTTTCAGCATCAGGGTTAGTTGGTCCACGTCGAGGGGTTTGACAATATAGTCGTAGGCACCTTCTTGCATGGCCTGGACCGCGCCGGGGATGGAGGCGTAGGCAGTCATCATAATAACCACGGTTTGAGGGGCAATCTCTTTAACCTGTTTGAGCACCTCCATACCGTCCATACCTGGCATCCTAAGATCGAGGAGAACAATATCCCAGTTCTCCTCGCGTACGGCTTGGACGGCCTGAGGCCCGTCTTCAACCGCTTGGGCGAAGTAATTTTCCTCCTCCAGCCAGTTTGTGAGGGCAAGACAGACCATTGGCTCGTCATCGACCACTAAAACCCGTGCATCTTCCTTCATTGGTTCACCTATTGGAGAAGAGTTGAGGTTGGAGGATGGCCTTACTCCTTGCAGCTTACTGTGTACTGTTTATTTATTTACTGTGGACTGCGGTGGTGAAGACGAACTCATCCTCTTTCTGTTCCTCCAAGGAGAGCGTGTTCAGACCCGGTGGCAGCTGAATAGTGAATCGAGTGCCCTCACCCACTTCACTCTGGATATGGAGCTCTCCCTGGTGCTGGCGAATGATACCGTAGGCTACGGAAAGGCCAAGCCCCACGCCTTTGCCGTCGGCTTTGGTGGTGAAGAACGGCTCAAAAATCCTCTCCATATCATCTTCTGAGATGCCCAAGCCGGTATCAGTTACCTGAATCTCTATTCTATCCATCTCCTGGTTAAACTTGGTGGTAACGGAGAGCGTTCCACCTTGTGGCATTGCCTCAATGGCATTCCAGAGAACGTTAACAAATGCCTGCTGCAAGCGTTTGAAATCGCATGACAAGAAAGGAAGCTCCGCGGCATAATCGGTATGAATCTTGATTTCGTCCAGTCCGGCACGATGCCGCAAAATAGTGAGAGTTTTGTCCAAGATTTCGTGGATGTCATTTTCTTTAATTTCAATTTCACTCTGGCGAGAAAAATCCAGCAGATTCCGTGAAATATTCGCACATCGTTCAGTCTCGCTGTTTAAATAGGAAATGTAGTCTCGCAACTCAGACACCCGACTCTCCGGAAAAGGCTCCTGCTGGAGGATGCTGTTCGCCAGTTTGCAGAAAGTGAGCACGCTTGTCAAAGGATTGTTCATCTCGTGGGCGATTTCCGCCGCCAGTCTACCGATGGAGGCGAGTCTCTGGGAGCGCCACAGGGCCTTCTCCCCCTTTTTTCTCTCAGTGATGTCCCGAAGGAAGCCAATGGTGGCCACCTTGCCTTCATGGGTAGAGAGAGCGAAACTTCCATGCCCGGTGATGGGCATCCCGTCTTTGCGGAACATCTCGATCTCGTAAGCCTGGTCCAGGGTCTCTCCTTTCTGTCTGAGTTGGTAACGTTCCATGGTCTCTTGCAGATTTTCTGGATGAACCAGGTCAGCCCAGCCCTTATTCAACAGCTCAATGGACTCATAGCCAGTGATGGTGGAAAAGGCATCATTGGCATAACGAAATCGTGCCTCAATTCCCTCATGGTCTTGGAGGATGAATATCCCCAGTTGAGCTTTGTTGGCCGCATCGTCGACGGCCCGCTGCCTGCCGGCGAATTCCTCCACCTCGAGTTCCAGCTTTCTCGTTTCGGTGATGTCCTTGAGGTGGCCCAATTTGCCGATGGA
The DNA here is from genome assembly GCA_002899795.1 of Desulfobacteraceae bacterium. Classification (GTDB taxonomy): domain Bacteria; phylum Desulfobacterota; class Syntrophobacteria; order BM002; family BM002; genus BM002. The sequence continues at coordinate 5,486 of PPDG01000002.1, forward strand.
ACCATCTTCCAGCTTGATGGGGATACTTCTTACTTGGAAAATTTTCCTCGATTGCGGTAAGTTGTATTCCTGTAGATAGCAAACATCTTCTTCTGCAAACTTATCCATCACTGACCAGGGACATGGAGTTTGCCTGTTAAATAGGGATTCATAACAGATCTCGCCAATGTGGTCGCCCACCAGATCGATGAGGGTCTGATTCATGAATACGATTCTGTGGTCTTTCGAAATGATGTAGAGGCCATCTTTGAGGCTATTGGTCCAGGCGAGACCACCGGTCTCGGACTCGAAGGTAAGCTGGCCATATTTCTCAAGGGTGACGTCATTCAATACACCGCGCACCGATAAGAAGTTGCCATTTGAATCGGTAGTGATAAACCCCCTTATCTTTATCCATGCCAAGTCACCTGATTTTTTAACGATTCTATACTCGGCAAAGTAATACTTGTCCCTTTTTAGGGCTTGTTTTACTGCCTCTCGGGCTATCTCTTCGTCTTTCTCGTAGACAATATCCAGCCACTTCACTTTTCTATCCAAAAATTCCTCCAGCTCATAGCCGGTGAGATCTTCGATTTTTCTATCGTACAGATCCAGAGACCAATCCGAGTATCCCTTGAAGTA
>PPDG01000594.1 GCA_002899795.1 Desulfobacteraceae bacterium
GGTAACGGTCCGTACCTGCCCATGATGAGATTTTTCAGATCCAGTGAAGGTCGCTCGTACTTGCCGTAAAGCACGTTGTTAACCGCTGTGGTCCAGAGTATCTGTGATCCTGGAGTCACTGACCACCAATTACCAAGTTCCACCTGCACTTTGCCCATCTCTTCAAGAATCTCGGGCATCCGATCAAGAAAGCCACCTTTATCCGCTTGCTCGAAGGTGCTGCCGGCCGCACCTCCAGTGAGTTTGTAGGAAGCCACGGTTGGGTCATGCCCGCGAAAAAGATTCTCAAATGGCTCATAGATCCTGCGCTCTACCCGCAAGACATCTGATGCCTGCACTAGAGCTTTAACATCCACACCAATGGCCTTCTTGCCATAGTCTTCAAGATTGTGAATTAGTGTGAGTGCAGGGGCCTGACCATAAACCGCGCCCAGGCCGTGGTCTGCCACATCACAGATCTTGACCCCTGCTACCACAGAGGCAATCATCCTCCCTATATCGTTGCCATCGGTGTTGCAGCCGTGATAGTGCAGTATTACGTCAGGGCAGGATGTTCTAATTGCCTTTACCAACTGGCCTAACCGTTTAGGGGTTCCGAGGCCTGAATGATTCTTAATGGAAATGATCACATCTGGCCCGGTCACATTCAAGATTTCTTTAACTTTGTCCACATAATACTAATCTGTGTGCTCTTTGCCAGTACTGAAACAAATACTGGGCATCAGTATCCGCCCTGCTTGCTGAACCTCCTCAAAAACTGGAATCATATTGGGAACATGATTTAAAAAATCGTAAACCCGCCAGACATCTATATATTTGGCGAACTCCCTCACTGTAAACCGAATAACGTTTTCAGGATAATGCCGGTAGCCAAACATACTCGCCCCACGACACACGGCTTGTAGCAGTGTTCTTGGCATGGCCCTCCGAGCAATCCGTAGCCTTTCAAAAGGATTCACCTGTTTGCGCATCAGATCCACGTGGAGGGAAGCGCCGCCACTCACCTCAATGGAAAAAAATCCGGTTGCTTCCCGATGAGGAGCCACCCGTACAGTGGTCATGGGCATCAATCTATTCTTGAAGTCAGATTGCGACACATCGCGCTCGTTGTTGCACAGGTAATACCCATCGGCATCCCGCAACATGCCCAAAATCTCCCCAGCATCCATATTGGTTGTTATGCGACCTTCCATTCCACGAGTCTCCATCAATAATTGTTACTTGAAATATTCCACAAAATCCGAAATCCGAATATCGAAATCCGAAACAAATTCAAATGACCAAAATTCAAATGACCCAAACAGCAGACAAGTCTCTTCACGTAGTTCCGTTTTGAACATTTGAGCATTCGTATTTTAGATTTGTTTCGTGCTTCGAATTTCTAATTTCGTGCTTCCCCGTTATGCGGGGCGTCATTCCGCATGTGGGTTATAGCCATGTGCGTTGATCTCGGCAATAAGACGCGCTATCTTTTCCATTTCTCGTTCTTCTTCCAAATAATCAACCAAATGGGGATGGGTAGCAATGTAGGATGTGTCAAATTTCATCTGAATGAAATCCGGCTCCTGCAAAATTTGCTGAAAATAGGGAATGGTGGTTTTGACCCCGATAATAACGAACCCATTAAGGGCGCGAGCCAGTCGGCCCACCGCCTCCTGCCAGGTGTAACCGTATACGGTCAGCTTTACCAGCATGGAGTCATAGTGGCGCGGGATTTCATATCCCTGATATATGGCCCCGTCCAATCGCACACCATGACCACCGGGAGCTTGATAGACCTGGACCACACCCGGACTGGCGAAAAATTCATTTTTGGGATCTTCCGCGTTGATCCGCAACTCGATGGCATAACCTCGCTCCACCACCTGGTCCTGGGAAAAACCGACAGGTTCACCCAGAGCGATCAGCAATTGCTCCCGGACCAGGTCAATACCTGTCACCATTTCGGTCACGGTGTGCTCAACCTGGATTCTGGTATTTACTTCCAGAAAGTAAAAGGTGCCGTCAGGCTCCACTAAAAATTCAACCGTGCCTGCACTGAGGTAATCTGCAGCTTTGGCAGCCTTGACTGCTGCACTGCAGATCTCATCGACCAATGGTTTTTTCAGACCGGAAGGGGCCATCTCAATCAGCTTCTGGTGACGACGCTGAATGGAACAGTTACGAGTCCCCAGATGGACCACATTGCCATATCGGTCCGCCAAAATTTGGACTTCTATGTGCTGGGGTCGCTGAACACATTTCTCCAGGTAAACCTCATCATTGCCAAAAGACATCAGGGCCTCGGAGCGGGATTGTTTGATACCGGCTAGCAGTGCTTTCTCGTCGTCCACCTGCCGGATACCCCGACCGCCACCACCGGCTACGGCCTTTATCATAATCGGATAGCCATGCTCGGCGGCAAAAGCACGTGCCTCCTCCTCGCCCTGTGCTTCTTGGGATAGTACCTCCGTTGCTGGGATGACGGGAATATCTGACTCTTGGGCAATCCTGCGAGCAATTACTTTACTCCCAAGATTCCGAATGACATCGTGGGGAGGACCGATGAAAACAAGGCCCGCATCGGTACAGGCCTTGGAAAAATCTGGATTTTCAGCGAGAAAACCATAGCCGGGATGAATAGCCTGAGCCCCGGTTTTTCTCGCCGCTTCAATAATACCTTCAATGTTGAGGTAGTCTTTCCTGGGTCCTGGCCCCACACAGATGGCTTCATCTCCCTGAGTAATATGGTAACTATCCTTGTCTGTCTCCTCGTAGATGGCCACCGTTTTGATGTCTAGTTCTTGAGCCGACCGCATGATGCGCACAGCGATCTCACCCCGGTTTGCCACCAGAATTTTTTCGAACATGAACTGCTGTACCATGTTTCCTCCAAGAGTCTGCCTGGGCTGTATGTAAACATCCCACTATTCTGAAAAAGGATCGTCAGATTTAGTACTGGAAATGAAGGTAAGCAAAGGTCGCGGGAATTTAAATTAGACTAACACAAAATTCGTCCTCAGTCATTTTTCATTTCGCATTGCGCATTGCGCATTTCACATCCCAAACACCAAATCTCAGGGTTTCAGGTGTCGGGTGTCAGGAAAAAGAAACAGAGAATCCAGTAGTCAGTAGCCAGTAGTTAAGACGAACTTAATTTTCTTGCGTTTTCCTGAATTCTGGATTCTGGATTCTGGCTCCTGACTCCTTCTTTTTGGTTCCTAGTGTCTAGTGCCTAGTTTCTACTCCATGCTCTATGCCCTCTTCTAAACGTCTCTCTTAATCACCAAACCTGCCTCCCCCACTCCACCCTCTACTTCAAAGTGAACCGGCAAGAATTGCTCTATAACCCAGATGTTGGTGAGCAGATGTTGTGTAATCTTGGAAGTAGTAAATCGATGTTCTCCGGGAGTGATCGCAAAATAAATGAGGATCTGGTCTGCCAGATAATGGTCCAGCGCCGCCTTGGAATCTAAGAAGTAAAACAGAGCATTTGCAGCCTCATCCGCCACCCGCTCAGCACGTTTGCCGCGGGCTCCAAGTGAGGAAAATCCCGCTACCGACCCACCACCATGGGCACAGAGAAAGACCAGCGATCCCGGGTTCAAGGCAGGGACATCCATTAACCCGATTTCAGCATCTATACCGGCTTTCTCGAACCGAAGCAGCAGCTGCCGCCTCTGCCTGACTCTTATGTGTTCGGGTAGCAGGCTGCTGGCTGAAATTCCGGTTACGCGTTTCAGCTCAAAAGGTCTATCCAGAATAATGGACCCTGAGGGCTTGCAGGACCTGAGGCTGGCCTTGATTTCCCCACCCCCCTTAGGGTACCAACCCCAGCGACTGATTTGAATTTCACACCTGAAACCAAGTCGGTCAAGAGTGGGAACGAATACCTCCGCTAGATAATGGAACGGTGGGCTCCAAGGCACATGGGTTCCACCGCCAACTACAAGGCTGGATTCCCCCTTAGCCTTCCATAGCAGTGGCAGAATTGCTTGCAGAACCAGGGTAGCGGCGCCGGCAGTGGGTATACGAAAATTATAGAAGCCGCCAGATATCTCTTCGGGTTTAAAGGTGAGGTTTTGCTTACCCAATTTAGCATCAGCGACTTTAGCCCCGGACACTGCAGCACAGGCCTGCACCCCCGTAAGGTGTTGCGGCCTCAAGCCTGATTTCTTGCGCTTTCCACGGATGTTTACCAGTTTGAGAGGTCGACCGGTAATTGCCGCCAGTGACAGAGAGGTGCGAAGTATTTGCCCACCACCCTCACCATAGGAACCATCTATGATAATGAAATCTTGAGTGGTCATAATATTGCACAGTCATCATTTACTACGGGGAGCAGTATATTGTTTGCGTCTCCCTTGAAATGGGCAACGCGCGTTGCTTCGATTTTCTCAACCACCCACTCGCTACGCTCGTTAGAGACACGGGGGACACAGAGGGAAGTTTCTTTTTCCTGATCGGGAGACGACGATCAGGAAAAAAAGCCCAACCCTTCGGGTAAACCCTGTCCGCTTGGTAGACTGATGGTTTTCATTTGCCGCCGTCTCCCGGCAAATGAAAAAGACCATTTCTCTGCGATCTCTGTGCCTCAAGTGAGTGAAACGAACGGGTGGTGAAAGCGAAATCATTTCTCTTAAGGGTAAAGATCATCTTCCAATATTAAACCACAGATGACAGCTGAGAAATACCAAATCACAGTTGCGAACTATCCCCAAAAATTGTAAAGTAATTTGAATTGTACCATGATACCACTGGATGATCGCGCGGAGTTTTTTTTCTTAAACTACGCGAGGTGAAGAGTCTCAGTAATCTGTGGAAAGGAGGAGGTTATGGACAAGTGGGTCTGCCAGATTTGTGGTTACGTATATGATCCAGCTGTTGGTGATGATGAGGGGGGTATTCCAGCAGGAACTGCTTTTGAAGATCTGCCCGATGATTGGACCTGCCCAATATGTGGCGCGGGCAAAGATGACTTTGAGCAGGCCTGAGAGCCATTCTTGACTAGTTTTGGCACGTACAGTTATGAAGCGGTGACGTCATAAGGGCGGGCACCGCTTTTCCATTTCACATCCAGGGGTCAGTAGTACTGAGCATGGGGCATAGGGCATGGAGCATAGAGAAAAAACAAAATTCTTCACTCTATGCCTTTTGCTCTATGCTCTTTTCCTATTTGATTCTGACTCCCTAATTCTACCGATTACAACAAATGACAGCGAAGCGTATTGACCTATTGACGCCGAAGGCGCATGACGCGAAGCTCGATGAGAGCTGAGCTCTACTGCTGGCTGCATCTCACTTCCCGCAAATAGCGGAAACCTCCACCAGGACATCTTTGGGAAGCCTTGAAACCTCGACGGTTTCTCGTGCAGGGAGAACATCGGCGAAATAGCTATTATAGACGGAATTGAAATCTGCAAAATCTTCCATGTTTTTTAGAAAACAAGTGCATTTCAAAACATGCTGCAATTCCATGTCACTCGCCTCAATGATACCCTTAACATTCTCAAGGACTCTCCCAGCCTGAACCTCTATATCTTCACCCACGATTTCACCGCTTTGGGGGTCCAGCGAGATTTGTCCGGAAACGAACAATAGATTACCGTACCGTATTGCCTGTGAATATGGCCCAATCGCTGCCGGCGCTCTGTCTGTGGAAATTATCTCTCTCATTGTTCACCCTCCTTTGCACGCTTGCATGATATTCGATGTTATAGTAGAAGCAAAACGTCACGAGGAACGCTAGCCATCATTACCGGTAAAACCATTTAGATTTGACCTGGCCCTGAGGACCAGGTTTTCTATGATTAAATAAACACTTCGCATTTCGAATTATGGCTATTTACTTTACTCCGTATTATAGCGGTCTAAGGAAGCCTGATTGAAGATTTACCACAGAGGCACAGAGATCACGGAGGAGGGTGTTTTTTCCCTGGCCGGGAGACGACGGCCAGGGAAAAGAGCCTCCGCCTTCGGCGAAAGCTCTTTAGCCTGTTACCACTTTTGACACGAAACCGCCGGGTTAGTAGATCGTGCCCGGAGGGCTGCGATCTTTTGCCCGATCGCCGTCTCCCGA
>PPDG01000305.1 GCA_002899795.1 Desulfobacteraceae bacterium
GGCAGGGGGCAGTCCCGCGACTGAGCGCGGGACAGGCAAGAAGAAGACGGACGACAGACGACAGACGACAAAAGATCAAGGGCAGCAGGCAGAAGACAGCGGACAGCAGACAGAGGACGGACGACAGACGACAGATGACAGAAGAAAGAGGGACAAAGCATAGAAAACCTACGGTACTGTTTTTAAAAACCTCCCAATGGCTGACTTTAGTCACTTTAGCTCACTTTAGTTCATTTTAGGCATTTAACCCGAAGAGGAAGGTGGCAATGACTCCCAAACGAATTGTTTTCCTGGTTTTCGGCTTGCTGTTTGCAACGTTCATTATTCAGAATTCTGAAGTGGTGCAGGTGAAGTTTCTCTTCTGGGGCACACAGGCATCTCGGGCTCTTATTCTGCTGGGGGCTTTCATTCTGGGTATTATAGTGGGCTGGGTTTCTGGACGGGTGACGAAGAAAGGAGAATCGTCGCCGGCGAGCACTGGGAAATAACCTCTGACCAGTTGTATCCAGTAGTAGAACCGAGCACGCCCATTGGCTCCTGACTCCTTTGCAATCAACACCAGGCTAAATGAGAGTCGCCCTTGGAGATAAACTCGTATGGGACTTGGCATTGAGGTGCAAGCATTGTGGCTGCTGATAATTGCAGCAGCCGTTGCCATGTTCACCAAATACATTCGGCTGCCGTACACTATCGCCTTGGTAGTCGTAGGCATAGTGATGGGGGCACTTGATCTTCTGCCGCAGATGCTCCTGACCCCGGAATTGGTCTTTCATATCTTCTTGCCAATCCTCCTCTTTGAAGCCGCATTTAACATAGACATACTTGATCTCCAGAAAAATGCTCGTTCCATTGCGATGTTAGCCTTGCCAGGTGTGCTTCTAGCCACCACTGTCACTGCTGTTGTTACCTATTCCGGTTTTCAGTTGTGGAATGGAGGCCCAGACTTTTCCTGGGGACATGCGTTCCTTTTTGGTGCCATTGTCGCCGCCACCGATCCCATCTCGGTCTTGGCTCTTTTCAAAGAACTTGGAGTGACTCGGCGGCTCTCGCTCATAATCGAGGGCGAGAGCATCTTCAATGACGGCGTGGCTGTGGTGCTTTTTGGAGTTCTTCTGGGAATAGCCCAAGGTGACGATTTCAATCTCCTCTCTGCTGGGCGCCAATTTGTGGTGAGCGTGGTTGGGGGAGGCGGGATCGGAGTGATCCTGGGCCTGGCCATGGCCAAGGTAATGAGTTTGGTGGATGACCATCTCATTGAGATCACTTTGACCACTATTCTCGCTTTCAGTGCTTACCTGCTAGCAGAGCACTTGCACATTTCCGGGGTGATGGCGGTCATAGGGGCTGGTTTAATGACCGGTAATTACGGTACTCGGTGGGCCATGTCACCCACGACCCGAGTTTCAGTGAGCGATTTCTGGGAATATGCAGCCTTTCTGGTAAATTCCGTTCTGTTTCTCATGATCGGCATAGAAGTGAAAATAGTTCACTTTGGGCCACTTTGGGTAGCTGTGCTGCTGGCGGTGGCGGCCATGATTTGTGGGCGAGCCGCAGCAGTGTTTTGCACTGCGCCCCTGATTGGTAAAGTGGATAAGCCCCTACCTGGAAGCTGGCAGGGAGTGCTTTTCTGGGGCGGTATTCGGGGAGCCATTTGCATGGTACTCGCTTTGAGTTTGCCCATAGACCTGCCCCTACGCCAGCTTTTGATGGCCATGATTTTTGCGGTGGTGATTTTTACCCTGCTGGTCCAAGGATTGAGCCTTAAGATGGTGCTCCACAAGCTCGGGCTGATTCGAGGCGATTCTCAACAATCTTATGAAACAAGTAAAGGTGAAGTCTTCGCCGTAGGCCGAGTGCAGTTGGAGTTGGAGCAAATGGTTGGCCGCGGGCTTCTGTCCCAAAGCAACTACGAGCTCTTGGCACCGCGTTTGCAAGATCGAGTGAAGGAACTGCATGCGGATTTGGAGGAAGCTGCCGCCGAGCATCAAAATGCGGTTGCCGAGGAATTGGACCTGGCGGAAGAACGGTTACTCCATGCTGAAAAGGACGGAATCAAGGAGGCTTACCTGGCGGGGATTATCTCGGAAAAAGTCATGAAAAAACTTCTGAGTCAAGTTGACGAGAGATTCTTTTTTTTAGAGATATCAACAAAAAAACGTGGTGCTTCAACTGATCCCAAGGAGAGTGAATGACGGGAAACGAGAAACTGCTGAAGGCTTGGGATCAGCTCGTACGAACGCTGAGCCAGAAGGAAGGGTTGAGCGGCGATCAGGCAGTCGCGCATGTGAAAAAGCATTTTCCTGAGCTCTACGAGCTTTATAAGGAAGCGCAGAGACAAAAAAGAGTCAAAACCTCAGACTAGCTTATCCCTCCATTTCGCATGGCGCCATAGAGCGCATGCCCTAACTAGGTACTAGGCAGTAAGCACTAGGCACCATTGAGTTACTAAGCTCCGCTCAATTGCGCTTGGCTGTCTCTCATAGTCATTTAGCCACTAAAAGTTGCTGTCACTACACTTCGCTGTCATTATGCCTTCGGCGTCATTTCTGGACAGTAGTGCCTAGTAGACCCTAGCCCCGACATTTCATGAATTGCTGTCGCGAGACCGCGAAGATGGGCGTGACACCGGGCAACCGCAGGGTGTTGGTTCCGAGGCGTACCTGAACGGTACGTCGCAGGGGCCGACACCCGAGGACGCCAGGAAGGACGTCCATATCCGTGGTCGCAGCAAGTGATTCATGAAATGTCGGGGCTTGCTCTCGACTCCACGAGACGAATGCAGTATCATTTGCTCCATGAAAGTGATTATTCTCATTATTTATCTGTTTTTTTTCAGTGTCTCCCTTGGACTCAAGTGGTTGAACATCAGGTACCTGAAAGAAAAAGGCGATCAAGTCCCTGCCGAATTCTCCACAGCCATTGATGCTGAGACCTTACGAAAAACCATATCATACACGGCTGAAAGCATCAGACTCAGTACTGTCTTGTCGCTGCTCAATAACCTTGTCGTGATTGTTTTTCTGTTCGGGGGATTTATCACCATTTACGATGGCTGGGTCACTTCCCTCTCCAAATCCTTTGTCGTGCGGGGTGTGTTTTTCGTACTGGGTCTCATGTACGTTGGGACCATTTTCAGTATCCCCTTCAGTCTCTACAAGAATTTCAACATTGAGAACCGCTACGGCTTCAATACCATGACAGGTCGGCTCTGGCTGAGTGATTTACTGAAGTCAACCGTCATCTCCACCGTGCTCTCGACGCTTTTGGTTGCGGCTGCCCTTTTTCTTGTTCGTTTCAGCCCAGAGTGGTGGTGGCTGTGGGTATGGGCTGTTTTCCTGCTCTTTAGCATCTTTCTCATGTACATCTCGCCCTATGTTCTCGAACCGCTCTTTTTTAAATTTGAACCGGTGCAGACTGAAGGACTGGAAGCTGAGATCAGGGCTCTGGTTGAAAAAGTAGGGATCAAGGTGAAGAATATTTTTCAGGTGGATGCTTCCAGACGTAGCCTCCACTCCAACGCTTACTTCTCAGGAATCGGCAGGGTAAAGCGGATCGTTCTTTTTGATACCCTTCTGGAAAGTATGACTCACCGGGAAATATTGGCGGTCCTAGCCCACGAAGTGGGGCACTGGAAGAAGAAGCACGTGATGAAAAGGATCATCTTGACCGAGATAGTGGCCCTGGGAGCAATTTTCCTTGCTTATAAATTGCTTGGTTGGGAGGGGCTGCCAGGAATAATAGGGCTGGAGCAGGGTTCGTTCTACGTGCGAGTTTTCATACTTGGATTTCTCAGCTCGCTGTTACTGTTTCCCTTGACTCCAGCCCTGAGCCTTCTCTCCCGCAAGCATGAATGGCAAGCGGACAAATTTGCCTGTGAGCTCACTGGAAGACCGCTAGATTTGGCAGAGGCTTTGATAAAGCTTTCCAAGGAAAATCTGGCCAATCTCCACCCTCATCCCCTCTACGCTGCTTTTTACTACAGCCATCCACCAGTGGTGGAGCGAGTAAGGAGGCTGCAGGGAAAAGCCACTGCCGCAGCAGGCGACTCGTGAAAATGCTCCAGCTCGCCTGTGGCATAGGGTTCCCTTGGGGAAAATAAGTAGGCGAGCGCATTCCCCGTCCAGCTTTAGAGAGACAGGGAGCTTCAATAATGCGGGCTTTTATTACCAGGTCGCCTCGTGCTGATAATGTTGCCCCAGATCAGCAAACGAGAAGCTATAAAATACCTTGTGGCCGTCGAAATCCAAAACCCTGAGATCATCCGTCTGCTTAACGTCTTTCATGATAACATCGAATTGCTGACCATATTTTTTCTTCACTAGGTCCAGTGGAACTTCATAGGCGATAAACTTCTTGATTCCCTTGAAATCAAGCTTTTCAACGAATTTTTCATCTCCAAATGACTCGTAGGTGGTTAATATCAAAATGGGTCCAGTTCCTGTAAAAACTATTCCTGCTTTCATTACACACACCTCCTTTGTCCGTTCTCCCCACTGACTGCTTCGTGGGAACTAACCAAAACGTATCATTCCTTTGGTGAAACAAAGGGAGGGGAGTTTCGGCTCTTCGTATATTGGCTGTTCCAGCTTTTGCTTTGCTGCAATCGCTTCACTCAGCCTCTCAGGGTTACTTAGTGGGGCCTCATAGCCATATTTGCTTCGCAAACTTTCCTCATACCCTTCGCTCACATGCAGAACCGCATGGTCGAAGAACCTCACCAACAAGAAAGAGGCTTCAACAATTTGGTTCAGGTTGAGGGCTGAGTCAGCTTCCCTGCTTGCCGCAATGAATGCCCACAGTCGCCTCTTGGTGAGATACAGAGCACTGATCACTTCCGGCAGCTCGAAACCTTGCAGGAGTCTCTCTCTGCCCAAATTTTTGTAGTGCTGTTGAACCTCACCTTTCTCCCTATCTTCGTCGAGCCAATAGCTGAAGCGGCTGCAAACATCATAAATCCAATCATGCAAGATCTTCTCGTCTATCTTCTGGTATGAACGAGTTGATTGATGGAGCAACAACTCCCTTTTGATCTCTTTGGATAGTTGCAGAGCATTGGCTTCAATTAGATCAATTATCTTTTTGGTAAGCACGATGCGCCTCCATACAGCTTTTTTCGGTATTTTAAGCAGTTTTTGCAGCTCCAATTAACTTGCCTGCTGTAATTGGAGCTCCCTGTAGTATCCAAGCGTGGTGTAGTAAATGGCCATATCAAAGAAACGATTTAGGTAAGTAATAAAATCAACAGCAGAATCAAGCTCTCTTGTCGTTCTCATTATTCCTTTTTCCAATACCGTATCCCAGATGTGTCTTTTCGTGGCAACCAACGCCTGGATTATTTCATGAAGAGGGAAACCTTCCTCAAACCGCTGCCGGCCAATACTGGAGTAGTGAGTTCTTACCTCTCCTTTCTCACTATCTCTGAGCAGCCAGTGACCCAAACGGCTATAAATTTCAAAAATGTTCTGATAGAGCGTCTGGTCAACCAGAGTCTGGTAGGATGAAGTGCTTGGGTCGCTAAGAAGCTTTCCTTTGAGCTCCTTCGCCATACTCGCGGCGTTATTTTCTATCATTTCAATCAGTCTAACTAACATGATCGTCCTCCTCGCCTTCCTCTTTCCCAAAGGAGTTTTATCTCTGGTCAGTAAATGATGAGCTCAGAGAGAGAACAAGTGTGTCTAAGAAGAAAAGACAAAAGGGGAAAATTTAGCCCAGAGCGAAACAGCTAACCTTCAACAGGGTCGAGCATGCGATAGCGAAAATGGAATAAGTGCTGGTGAAAAACCTCAGGAGGTGGTGTTACCGAAAGGTTATATCCACGATCGTAGATGGTAGAGTCTGTCGAGATTTACTTTAGCAGTGGCACTCATCAAAGGTAACATTCAGTAGCCAAAATCGTAAGGCTCCAACTATTAATCGAATAGTCGAATTCCATCAAGTTTATGTCGTACACTCCCAGTTGAGAAAGGGTACCCTACTGGGAGTCTTGCAAGCACACTTTGATATTCATTTCTCCTCCAAAACAGAGCCACGTTTACGGATCTCAA
>PPDG01000510.1 GCA_002899795.1 Desulfobacteraceae bacterium
ACCCTCCGACCCACACACACTACTAACCTTAAGCTTTACTTTTGAGCTCGTCCAGTTTCTGGGCCAGAAGGCGCAAATGATCGCCCATTTGCTTGGCGTTCTGGTAGCGCGACTCAAGATTCTTCTCGAGAGCCCGGTCAAGGATGGCCACGGCCGCCTTGTAGATCTTGGGGTTATGTTTCGTGGGGGGTTCTGGGTCCACCGTGGTAATCTGATACATAATGGCTGCCAGGTTTTCACCACCAAAGGGAAGTTCACCAGTCAGCAACTGGTAGAAAACAATTCCCAGAGAAAAAATATCAGAACGGCCGTCCACCTTCATTCCTGATATTTGTTCGGGCGACATATAATAAGGTGTGCCTTTGATCACGCCGGTGCGAGTCTTGGAGCTGGCGGTTGCGCGGGCAATGCCAAAATCGGTGACCTTCACCAGTCCATTTTTTAGAATCATAATATTGGCAGGCTTAATATCTCTATGCACAATACCGTGAGCGTGAGCGTACGCAAGAGCATCACAAACCTGCGCTGTCACATCAATGCCCTTTCTAATTGGCATGAGATTATCTTTGCGGGCAAACCCTTCCAGACTTTCTCCCTCCAGGTACTCCATGGCAAGATATGAGAGATCCAAATCTTCCCCCACATCAAAAATTGTGACAATATTGGGGTGAGAAAGTTTGGCCACCACCTCGGCCTCCCGATAAAACTGCTCTCTGATTTTAGCTGCCTGCTCTTCATCGAAGTCATCTGTAAAGCGGATGGTTTTAATGGCCGTCACCCGGTTTAACTTGGGATCGCGCCCTTTATAAACTATACCCATGGCACCACGACCCAGTTCTTCTAGAATCTCGTAGCGGCCAAGACTGGGCTTAGACTGAGAGACCTCCTGCACCACCACAGTCTCCTCTGGAGCAAGATCCGGTGCCTCAGCGGCAGGTGGTGTGGCCCCCACCTCTGCCATGCCTGCCTGCACCACGGCGTCAAGGTCGGCCACGGGAGCCGTCGCCACATCCTCCATCCTGGGCATTGGTGTCGGCTGGGCCAGCCCGACCTCCGCCGGCTTACTTACAAAGAACCTTAGACCACCAAACGCGAGTACACAGATGGCAATCAACCTGAAAAGGATCTTTACACTAAATTTGGCTTGATCACCCAGCGGCAGCAAAGAACTGACAAAATAATCCACATAATCAGAGAGAAAAAGAAATGCCACAAAGACCATTATCAAATTAATTGCCGCCCCGATCTTGCCACCAACATACTCTTTTTTTGCTCTATTGTAGATGACCAGGGTGATAACATAGAGGACCAGGATAAATGCCTGTGCTATCCAAGGCCTTTCATTGCCAACCATGAGATCTCCTCTTCACACTCTTATCTGTGTTGTTCAAGCATAGATTTATATAACCGAGGAAATACAAACACTTCCTTTCTGCCAAAACGAGCCCACACCTAGAATTCCTATTGAAAACTGTTTTCATCATCCAGTTTTTGCCGTCTTGCTCACCACAGTTGCTGTGAGCTGGTCTAACAATGGTTTAAACTGTGTGTGTGACGCGTTCATTCTCTCCGCCAAACGGGAAACGGTCAAATCCGTGGCTTTCGGACCCAGAAGCCGGCTTTCCTCTAGCAAAAGCCCTCTGAGCACCTGTTGGAAGGTCTGAACCAGGTCCTGACCACTTAACTTTAGTTTTCCAGTCTTAACATTATCTTTCAGCCGCAAAGGATTTGGGTCGGAGGTGTCCTGCACTTCGAAATGGGCAAGAAGGGTGTCATAGTGATGTGAGCTTCTGATGAGTCCCTGAAACAGCCCTCGGGCCTTAGCCCCCACTTCCTCTTCCAGATCGGAAATTACAAGTCTAAACATGTCATTGTAGAAATTGACAATCGCACTACCACTCATGTTGCTCATTGTGGGCTGTGGGCTCCTGGCCTCCGAGATCCCGCTTGCAGCCCCTGCCTGAGTACTAGCTACTTGCTTCGTACCCCGGAGGAAATCTTCATTCTCATAATGCTCTAAGAAGCGACTGATCGCCTGAGCCAAAGGCCGATGAGTAGCCGGGACGCTCTCCAGGGATGCCCTCATCCGCTCCACCGTGCTCCTGGTGCCTTTGTAGCCCAGAAACTGATATTGTTCGCCCAGCAGCCGAACGAGCACCTGATTAAAACCATTGACAAGGTCATTTTGGGACAGCGACTGCCCCTGTTTTTGAATAAGGGCCTCCATCCTGTTAATGTTCGTAGCCAGGTCTTGATCCAGCTGGAATGGTTTGAGAAAGCGTTCATAATAAGCGGACTGCCGCAGGCTATTTTCAAGTGAGGATGTGGCCTTGCTCGCACCAAGTTCTTCAGCAAGGGCGGCCATGATCAGCTGCAACAGATTCCAATAGAGAGTGGTGATAGGACTGAGTTCCAGAGTGCCCATCCTCTTGGTGGGCTGTATGTCGTCTCCTTTTCTGACAATGGCATTCGCAGCGTAAAGACTTGCCAGAGAACGATATGCTGCCAACCGAGTGTAGCCCGTCTCTTTAATAAGCTGCGCCACAGTACGCCTGCCGTCGAGCAACAGGAGAGCTCGCAAATCTCTCGCAGCGTGAACTGATTTGGAGGCGTCAACATTGGGGTTTATCTGAAAAACAACCTGATCGTTGGGGATGAGCCCTTTGAACTCTTCTCTCTTTTTGGCCTCTAATACCAGCCGAACAGGATCGACTTCACACTTGATTTCGTCTGTGAACCCATCTAAGCCATCTTTGTAGGAAAATTTAGCGTCTTCCCAGCTCAGCATGCTGGCGACGCCTTCCTTGAACTGAAGCTGAATAATACTGACCAGCTTATCAAGCTCAATATATTCCCTTTCGAGCAAGACAGTACCCAGTCGTTTTTCCATGGCCTTGGATACTGCCAGCATGTCCTCAAGCCTGTCTTCACTGATGAGATTGTTCGCCTTGAGAAGAACACCCAATTTCAACTCTTTATCGGTGTTGCCTCTGACATGTATGATATTGCCCTCTCTAAAGTAGATACCACAGCGCTGTCTGGGGGTCGATACTGTTAGTATCCCAGTCTTTCGTTCATCGTGGACCATTTGAACGATTGCCGCCAAGGGAAAGGTTTTGACATCACCATTTAAGGGCATCTGTTATCTCTTAGTCGTCTGAACTAATTTGTCTCTAGTGTTTAGTGCTTAGTCCCTTAGTTATCCTTTATAGTAAAATTGCAGCTTTACAGGTCCAACTTCAATGGTATCGAATTCTCTGAGCCGGTGACTGCTTCCGACCTGAGCATCATTCACCTTGACCTTGGCCCGTCCCGTAGGGGTCAGGTGGTAACCCGTTGGCCGTCTACTGATAGTTGCCGCAACCTTCGGGGTAAAAAGTCCTCCGATGTGGACATCAGCCTCCTCACCCTTCCCCAGCTTCACCAGCTTCTTTTTGATCTCATATTCATCGCCGCCACCTGACAGGAAGGATAGAACTGCCGGTCGTTCAGCAGATATCGCAGTGCTGTCAAGACCGGAAGGTGTTGGATCTTGGGCTTCTGTTTCGGAGACCCCCTGAGCCACCTCAATAAACATGGTCGGTTCTGTTAGTTTTTGATCCTCCTGAATCTCTTCTGGACTCAGGGTGAAGACTATGGTGTGTTTGCCTACCAGAATCTGATCTCCGTCTTTCAGCTTGGTGCTTGTCACCCGCTCGCCATTTACAAAGGTACCGTTTTTGCTCTGCAGATCAGTTAAGATGTATTCTCTGCCTGCAGGATCGATACGAGCATGGTAGCCAGAGACCAGTAGATTCTCTACAACAATGTCATTGTCCGGTTCCCTGCCCATTGTTATGCTCTGCCCGGTAAGTTCAAACTCCTTCAAGGCCAGGTCCTTAAACTGTAGAGTCAATTGAGCCATGATTCATCCCACCCCGCCAGCGATTTAATTGCTCCACTGGCTTCTGAACTATTTGGATCCAAACAGTTTATGCAAAAGCCCTTTCTCTTCTTTCTGGAAAAAAAATACAACCGCAGTAACGTTATCCAGGCCTCCTCTCTCATTGGCCATATCTACCAATCGGCTACAAACTGCCTCCAACTCCCCCCCTTCAAGCACGGCCTGGTGAATTTCGTCATCAGAGAGCATATCAGTGAGCCCGTCACTGCACAGAATGACCAAATCACCTGGAAGGGGTTGCATCTCATATACATCTGCCTCCACGGCCTCATGTATGCCAACTGCCCTTACCAGGATATGCTTCATGGGAATTGAGGCGCTGTTGGGGTCCCAGTTTGGATTTTTCCGGATGTGCTCGGCAAAAAGAGTATGATCCTGAGTTAGCTGTTCGATGCTGTCTTCACGAACGAGATAAATGCGACTGTCGCCCACATTGGCAGTTACCAGCGTGTCGCCGTGCAGATAGGCAACGGCCGCGGTGGAACCCATGCCTTTGTATGATCCCTGATCCTGGGAAAGCTGATACACCACGCGGTTGGCCAGCTCTATGCTGTGACAAACGGCTGTGGCCGCTGGCGACATATTGCTCTCGTCTGTCTCCTGGGCCACGGGGGAGGTATGAAAGGCCTCCATGTAGTCTTTGACACTACTGACTACTGTACTACTGGCAACTTCGCCAGCCCGGTGTCCTCCCATACCGTCTGCAACTATGTAAAGACTCACCTGATCGTCGGTATGAAAGGAGTCCTCGTTATTTTCTCTCTTCCTACCAACATCGGTACGTCCAGCCGAAAATGTCTTCATAGAATACCCGCTGTTCCAGTGCTGTTTCTACAAATCCAATGCCAAGTCGTCTTTAGCCCGGATGTTTCATGAATGGCCGTCCCGAGACCGTGGATAAGAGTGTGCCACCGGGCAACCGCAGGAGGTTGGATCCGAGGCGTACTTGAACAGTACATCGCAGGGTCCGACATCCGAGGACGCTCGGAAGGACGCTCATATCCGCGGCCGCAGCAGGTAATTCGTGAAATATCCGGGCTGGGTCGAACGAGGCCCTTTGCCAAAACACCAGGGTTTGGGTCGTGAGGTACCAGGAAAGCCATAACCTTAAGTCTCATTGGACTTCTCAACCGCCATAAAATTCAAGTACAGTGCGTACGCCTCATCTACCACCACTTCCAATTTGTCTGTGGTGAACGGCAAGTGGGGAGTAATGGCTTCCCGGATGCATTCCATCATGAGGTCGTGCTCACCAGTATTGGGAACTATACGTCGCATATCCAAATAAATATATTGCATACGATCACGGACTGTATTAATGAGCTCTCGGGTGATGATCTGGTGCGTCTCCTGCTCATTCATTACCAGCCTGTCTCCAGTCCGCTACCTGTCTGTGGTTGGGCATGGTATCACGCTTGTTTAGAAATGTCACAAGATTTAGACCACGACTCAAACCAGTAAAATCAACCATCCTCCAAAGCACATTCCAGTCATATTACTGTGCGTTTTCCTTCTTTTTGGAAAGGGTTTTAACCACCCAGGGTTTTAGCCTGCCTCGGTGATCATAGAACTCACCGAAACGGGCAATAACCTTTTTGGTTTTAGCAACCGCCTGTTTGCGCAGTCCGGTATTAAGACCGATACGCAGATATTCCATTGGGGTGATAAATGGAGCCAAAATGTTGTGGCCGTAACGATCACAACCCATATGCACACACTTGGCATGGAGAGCATGATTTTGACCGTACGCAGTCCCACTCAAAGAAGTGTATGACTTAAATACTTTGCAGTTGTTACAGCCAGCAACCTTGATAAAGTAAGGTATCTCCTTCGGTTCGACAGTTTTAGTCATCGCAACCCCCAGCCCGGAAGGATGATCATATCCGCGGTCGGAGTCACGCCTGGGCGTGATGAAATGTCCTGGCTAGAGCTTTGTGATGCATATGACATTTCTGAACTGCCTGTGTAGCTGTGTCCCACATGGTTACAGCGCTCGCTCGAGTTTCGACTCCACACGATATTGAATGGATTCTGATAATTGGTCCGCACCATCCCAAGTTTCTCATCAGTGATTACCATTAGAGA
>PPDG01000221.1 GCA_002899795.1 Desulfobacteraceae bacterium
CACACAACGTGAGTAACACTTTGTCCATGGTCTCCCTGGCTCACGAACTCGGTCTGGACACAGGAACTATCCAGCAGGCACTCACTACTTTCAGGGGCGTCCGCCGCCGCCAAGAGGTAAGGGGCGAGCCAGATGGGGTCACGGTTATTGATGATTACGCCCACCACCCTACGGCGGTACAGGCAACTCTCGAGGCGTTGCGTCCTTTCTATGCAGGCCGCCGCCTCTGGGCCATCTTCGAACCGCGGACCAATTCCAGCAAGAGGAGGGTTTTCCAAGAGCGTTACGCCACGGTTTTCGATGCAGCCGACCTTGTGCTTATCAAGGAGCCTCCCGGGTTGCATAGCATTGCCCCAGAAGAGCGGTTATCAGCAGCGCAACTCGTAAGAGATATCAACGAACGCGGGGTGGAGGCCCACTATTTCCCCGAGGTGGACACCATGCTCCCTTTTATCATGTCCGGGGCCAAAGCTGGAGACGTGCTACTGATCATGTCCACTGGATCCTTTGATAATCTGATCGAGAGGCTATTGGAGGAACTCAACAAGAGGCCGGCTTAAGCACAGAAATAATTTCTCTAGTCTGAGTCAACATCACGTTCTCTTTCTTATCGAGGAGGGATGGAGAAAGTGAAAAGGTATGCTTTTAAAAGATTATTGGTAATAGTCGTCTTTGTAACCCTACAACTTTTCATCTTAAACCCAGCGGTTGCGGTGTCAGACTGCAACATTGTATGCAAAGGCAGCTTTGTGATCGACGACATCGAAACCGCAGCCGATCTCGAAGCCTTATCAGGCTGCACCACCGTAACAGGCGACCTTTCAATCGAATATTCACCTTTAACCAGCCTGGAAGGGCTGGAATGTTTAGCCCATGTCGGCGGACGCCTGGATATCAAGCTTAACGAATCCCTAACAAGCCTCATAGGCCTTGAAAGCGTGGAATACGTCGGTGGAGACCTGGGGATCTCCGTTAACCGTTCCCTGACAAGCCTTGCAGGCCTTAATAACCTTGAATCCGTCGGAGGACGCCTGGATATCGAGCATAACGAATCCCTGACAAGCCTTGCGGGCCTTAATAACCTTGAATCCGTCGGAGGACGCCTGGATATCGAGCATAACGATTTCCTGACGAGCCTTGCAAGCCTTGAAAACATAATATCCATCGGCGAAGACCTGGAGATCTCCTATAACTTTTCCCTAACAAGCCTTGCTGGCCTTAATAACCTTAAATCCGTCGGAGGACGCCTGGATATCTCCATTAACCGTTCCCTAACAAGCCTTGCGGGCCTCAATAACCTTGAATCCGTCGGAGGAAATCTGGTGATCTGGTATAATTGCAAACTCTGCACAAGCATGGCTGAGGCTCTGAGAGATCGGCTACTTGATAGCGTTGGTACTGGTGGATCTATACACATTTCGATTAACAAGCCGGGTTGTTAGCAGCTTTGTGGGGAGAGGATGAATTGAACTAATCCTTCAGTTTGAAATGGATGGCAGGGTCAGCAATGGCCCTGCCTTACACTATTCCTTTTTTGAAGAGAGTGGATTGATGAGGCTCCGCTGCATTATGCTCTCAACATTTTGTGCCAGATTAAATTCCAGTCGAGTGTGAATTAAGGGATGTAATCTAAACTTGTGCAGTGATCGAGGTGAGATTGTCCAAGATGATCGGACCTTGTCATCTCTTTTCTTGGCTAGCCAAAGCAATCCTCAAACCGCGCTTTTTCTTGACATGGACGGACTCGCTAACCTAATATTCAATCGATTCTACTCTTGTGTTTTCGCTCATCTGAGAGATCATCACTCTAGTTTAGCGTAGTGTTGATTAACTACCTTTAATACTGCCTTGCGCGCCACCGTCGCCGTGTAAGCGATAGGGCGCCTGTTGGGAGTAGACCTTGCCGCCCTCCAAACTGCAGCGATTCAAGGAGTTCTCTGAGCATTTCAACGTGGCAGAGGTCGAATACCGCCGGGATTCACAGTTGCAGGAAGCGGAATTCGATTCGCTCGAGAAGTGGTACGCGCGTGTCGATGATGGCCGTCGACGCTTCATCCCGTTCCTGCGCGGTCAATGTGGCGTGAAATTTTCAGGCCGTGTGCTGGAGATAGCCGCTGGTAGCGGTTGGATGTCGGCAGAAATGAGCCGCATCACAGAGGTTACAGAGGTGTTCACACTCGATGCGTCAGAGACACTGCTGCAAGAGATCACGCCGAACATCTTTAACTATCTTCAAGCCCAGGAGGACAAGATCACACGCGTGCTAGGGGACTTTCATCGCCTAGACTTCAAAGACGAGAGCTTCGACTTGGTAACGGTCGACGCGGGTTTGCATCACGCGGTCAGCCTTGACGCGGTACTTGCCGAGGTTTTCCGCGTGCTGAAGCCGGGCGGGCAGCACGTTGCCATACGTGAGATGATCACACCGCCGCTGTGGTTCAAGCGGACCAGCTCGACGCGGAGGCGGCTGATTGCGGCGGGTGTCACGGAGAACATGTATCCGATGAAGGAGTGGCGTGCCGCATTCGAGAAAGCGGGATTCAGCTTCAGGGCGCGCCGCGTGAACCTGAAGACCAACTGGCTTGCCCGCTTGAATGAGTGGCTGTTCAATGGCCTCTTCCACTGCCGCTACGTACTGCTTGGTGCCAAGCAGGAAGGCGGGTCAATCTCATAGCGCCGCCCCGACGCCGCGAGGTGGGCCCGGCGAATGGGTTCCGGAAGACGGTATTTCAAGCAGCATCGCATCACCAACCTACGACTGCTCTCCACCTCCGCCAGATGACCTGGAGAAACGTAGAGAGGTTTGACGTCAGTCCTGCTTCTCAGCACCACCCCTACCCGCTCGCCACGGTGTAATAATGAACGATACTGTCCTTTTATAGGCCCCATCCTGCCGTGTGTTCCCACCAATCTCGTTTTGGCACAGCCCACCGTGGGCAAATTCAGCCACAGTCCCAGATGGCTGGCAAGACCGAACCGGCGCGGATGGGCTGTACCCTGACCGTCACACAGCACCACATCAGGCTCCTCTCTTAACCGCTCAAACGCTTGCAAAAGCAGCGGTATTTCGCGAAACGAGAGAAGGCCGGGAACGTAGGGATAAGAAAACTTTCCTTGAAATCGGACAAGTTCTCTGAATGCTAGACCTGGATAGGTGTAGGTGGCCACGGCCGCCACAGCTCTATCATGGCGACGGGAGTAACCCACATCTGCCCCCGCCACCAAGGTGATTTCTTCAGGCAGCGGCTTCAGTACCACGCTAGACGCCAACCGTTTCTGCAGGGCTATGGCTTCTTGAGGGGAAAGATTCCAGGAGTGGAGCATAGTATTGCGGATTTGGGATTGCGGACTGCGGATTTAGAAAAACCATTCAGAAATGTGAAATGAGGTGGCGCCATGCGCTCTGCGCTCTGCGCTTTGCGCGCTTAACCACACCGAGAAAAACCGCAGGAGCGGCAGACAATGCAGCCACCTTCATGTTCAACTGTTGCACCACAGTCGGGGCAGGCACCCATTTCGGCTACCATGTGGGTAAAACCGCTCTGACAGTATTCATTGAGTGCCTTGGCCATAGCGTCGGAGCAACTGAGCACCATCTCGCCCTCTTGCCAGACGGGCGACGGACACCTGATGCCCATGATTTGTTTCAAGATGGATTCAGGTTTGACTCCTGATCGCAGGGCCAGCGAGATGAGGCGGCCGGTGGCCTCAATCTGCGAATTGGCACAACCGCCGGCCTTACCCATTTGAGCAAACACCTCGCAAACCCCCAGATCATCGGCATTGAGGGTTACGTATAGTTTGCCGCAGCCAGTGTTCATCCTCTGGGTAACCCCGTAGGTCCGCTCAGGTCGCGGCCGCGGTGCAACCTGGGGCGGTTCGGGTTTGCGCTGGATGCTAAGCACCTGCTGATCCCTACTGCCGTCACGGTAGATGGTCAGCCCTTTGCAGCCTAGATTGTAGGCCAGCAGATAGGCCTCACGAACATCTTCCCTGGTAGCGGTATGAGGGAAGTTTATGGTCTTGCTCACGGCATTGTCAGTGTATTTCTGGAAAGCCGCCTGGCTACGAATGTGCCATTCCGGGTTGATGTCGTGAGCAGTGACGAACAGCCGTTTCACCTCCTCTGGGATCCCTTCGATCTCCTGCACAGTACCCTTCTCGGCGATCTCCTTCATCAGTTCGTCGCTGTAGAAACCTTTTGCTTGTGAGATCTCCCGAAAAATCGGATGCACCTCCAGCAACTCCTGTCCGTCTAACACTTTACGCAAATACGAAACAGCAAAAATGGGCTCGATGCCGCTGGATGTGCCGGCAATGATGCTGATGGTGCCGGTGGGGGCGATGGTGGTGGTGGTGGCGTTACGCATGAATGGCGTGTCTGGTCTGTCATAGATGGATCCAGGATAGTTGGGAAAGTTTCCTCTCTTCTCAGCCAGCGCTGCTGAAGCAGCCTTTGATTCACGCTGGATGAAAGACATTACCTGCTCAGACATCTGGATGGCTTCCTCGGAGTTGTATGGGATCCCGACGGAGATCAGCAGGTCGGCAAATCCCATTACTCCCAGGCCGATTTTGCGGTTGGCTTTGGTTTTCTCCTCAATCTGGGGTAGAGGGTAACGATTAACATCAATTACATTGTCCAGGAAGTGTACACTTGTCCAGACAACCTCTTTCAGTTTATCGAAATCCACCTGGCCGTTATTCACCACTTTGGTCAGGTTGATGGAGCCCAAATTGCAGGATTCATAGGGAAGAAGCGGTTGCTCGCCGCAGGGATTGGTTGATTCTATCTCGCCCACGTGGGGCGTAGGATTATCGCGGTTTATGCTGTCAAGAAAGATGACCCCCGGCTCGCCGTTCCTCCAGGCACAATCAACGATCTTCTCGAAAACCTCCCTGGCTGCTAACCTCTCGGCTCTTTCGCCCGTGCGGGGGTTGACGAGTTCGTATTCCCCACCCTCCTCCATTGCCTGAATGAATTTGTCGGTGATTGCCACTGAGAGATTAAAGTTATTCATCTTGTCGTTATCGGTCTTGGCCGTGATGAACGCCTCTGCATCGGGGTGATCCACCCGGAGAATTCCCATATTAGCGCCACGCCGCGTACCACCTTGCTTGATGGTCTCGGTGGCTACGTCGAAAACTGTCATAAAGCTGATGGGACCACTTGATACTCCTTGAGTGGAGAGCACTTTGTCGTTCTCTGGCCGCACACGAGAAAAAGAGAACCCGGTGCCACCCCCACTCTTGTGAATCATGGCAGTATGCTTGATGGCCTCGAAAATGCTCTCTATGGAGTCCTCCACCGGTAGAACAAAACATGCAGAGAGCTGTCCCAGCTCCCTGCCCGCATTCATCAGGGTAGGTGAGTTTGGTACCAACTCCAGTCGGGTCATCAGATCGTAGAAGCGCGCCACAACTTCATCCACATCGGCCTGCGGATCGTAAATCAGCTCGGCCTGCGCCACGGCGTTGGCGACCCGACGGAACATGTCCGCCGGCGTTTCTGTGACCTCGTCGTACTCATTCTTTCTCAGGTAACGCTTCTTCAAAACTACCAAAGCGTTTTCCGTGAGCACTGGACCGTTTGTGCTTTGTTGGGGGGCCATGGTGTCTCCTTGCCTTGTTTGGCTCCGTTTCTCTTAGATTAATTCTAACATGTAGAAAAGACAGGCCCAAGTGCAACTTGACTGCCAAAAAGGAAGCTTCTTCGCCTGCGGGGTTCATAATAATAAAGGAGCCCTTAGAGGAAGTCAAACCCCTTTTTGGATCAGTGGTCAGTAGTCTGTGAACCCAGATATCTATTTGATTTAATTATTTTTTCTCTGCTCCAATTCGCACAGAGTCCAGGCCGAGCAACCTCCTGGTTGCGATCCGAATGGTTCTTCCAAATCTCGGTATCGCAAGCGAGAGCTTGCTCCTACACCATTCGTTGACTGGTCTAATCGTTAAGACTGCCAAAAGAGTATTTCTAACAAACAGAGGTTCAGCACAGAGTACCCACTTACTGGC
>PPDG01000333.1 GCA_002899795.1 Desulfobacteraceae bacterium
AAAGCACTACCACTGAGAAGCCGATAACGCCCCCGGAAAGTACTACCGCTCAAACTGCCAAAGAACAAATAGAGGCTGTTTACCACGAAGTGCTCCCTGGTGAGACACTTTATGGGATAGGTTTTCGCTACGGTATAGCAGTAGATGAGTTGCTGCGTCTCAATGATCTTGAACCTGGAGCAACGATTTATCCCAAGCAGAAAATTCTAATAAGTCCAGCCGGCAATCAGTGATGCTCAGAAATCTTTTAGTGTTTCCAGCATATTTTATAGAATGAACAAAAACAGTTGAAGTTTCAAGATTTTCCCCCCAGCATTCCACTACTTTGGCGGGACTGTGCATTACATACTTTAATCTACACTTAATGGCTTGAGAGCCAGATACCATATGGTGTAGCAACCGCACATTATTCCAGCGCTCCAGGAAATACCATGAAAGCTAAGCTGCCAGCCGCTGATTAATTTGGGGTCACATCAGGCGCAATAAAAAAGGGCAGTCCGTTCTGCAGACTACCCTGTACATCCAACCCGAAGGAGAACTACTACTTCTCGTCCCCTTCTTTGTCTTTCTCGATTTTAGCTTTCTTTTTCTTGGGAGTTTTTGCAGCTTTCTCTGGCTCAGGTTCTGAGACCTCGTCCGCTGCAGCTTTCTCCTCTACCGCCTCTGCAGCTGCCCGTGCTTCAGCTTCCGCTTTTTTCTCTGCTTTGCTCTTCTTCTTTTTCTTCTCGACAGCTTCCTCCGCTGCCGGTGCTTCAGCTTCCACCTTTTTCGCTGGCTTGCTCTTCTTCTTTTTCTTCTCGACAGCTTCCTCTGCTACTGCCTCTTCCGCTACAGCTTCCTCTACTACTGCCTCCTCAACCGCTGGTGGTGCCGCTTCTACAGCTTTGCGGGGTTTGCGTTTCCTCTTCTTCTTTTTCACAGTCTCCCCGGTCATCAACTCGATGAGACTCAATGGTGCTCCATCACCAACCCGAAAACCTACTTTTACCGTACGAGTGTAGCCACCGCTGCGGGCCTGATATCGCTGGGCCAGATCGGTAAATAGTTTGTGAACCACACTCTTATCGCGTATGACCTGGAGTGCCTGGCGTCTGGCGTGGAGATCTCCCCTCTTGCCCAAGGTGATCATCCAATCAGCCCAGCGCCGAAGCTCCTTGGCCTTGGCATGGGTGGTATATATCCGTTCGTGATCCAGCAGCGAAGTCACCATGTTACGAAACATGGCCAACCGATGGCTGGAAGAGCGATTAAGCTTTCTCCCACTCTTGCCGTGTCGCATCTATTCTTGTTCCTTTCTCGCCTCTATTTCTTCCCTTGAGGGGAAGTTTTCCAACTTCATACCCAGTGACAAGCCCATTTCCGCCAGAATTTCTTTGATCTCATTGAGCGACTTTCTGCCAAAATTCTTTGTTTTTAGCATCTCCGCTTCGGTTTTCTGGACGAGTTCGCCAATCAACCGGATATTCGCGTTCTTGAGACAGTTGGCAGAACGTACTGACAATTCGAGTTCGTCCACCGAACGGAACAGGTTGTCGTTCAGTGTAGGTTCCTCTACCTCTTCTTCCGGAGCTTCGATCTCTGGTTCCTCATCGAAATTAATAAAGATGACCATTTGCTCTTTCAGAATCTTGGCAGCAAAAGCCAGAGCATCTTCTGGAAGCACACTGCCATCGGTCCAGATCTCCATAGTCAGCTTGTCGTAGTCCGTAATCTGGCCTACACGGGCCTGACTCACCACATAGTTCACTTTGCGAATGGGGGAGAAGATAGCATCCATGGGAATGACTCCAATGGCAGCGTCCTCTTCCACATTGCGTTCAGCCGGAATGTAGCCCTTCCCGTTTTTGATCAGCATCTCCATCTGTAGCCTGCCGTCTTTTGACAGAGAGGCAATGTGCTGCTCTGGATTGAGAATTTCCACCTCGGGCGGACAGACGAAATCACCTGCCGTAACCGTGCCCTCACCTGCTTTGTCCACCTCGATGGTTTTGTTCTCTTCTCCATGCAGTTTGAGTCTGACCTCTTTCAAGTTCAGGATAATATCGGTTACATCTTCCCGAACTCCAGGAATGGTGGAAAATTCATGCAGGACCCCATCTATTTTCACCGAGCTGATCGCAGCACCTTGTAGCGATGACAGCAAGATGCGTCTCAGGGCGTTACCAATGGTAATGCCAAAGCCTCGCTCCAAAGGTTCGCAGGCGAATTTTCCAAAAAACCTAGAAGCGGTCTTTGCATCCAGTTCCAAACGTTTTGGGCTGATCAATTCACGCCAATTTTTATGCATTGTAACTCCTCTTATGAGAACCCCAACCGGCCAAATGTGAGAAGCGAAGCAGGAGACAGATGCCGGGGATCAGGCCAGGGGGGCCGTCTATTTGGAGTAAAGCTCCACAATGAGCTGCTCCTGAATAGGCATGGTCAACTCGTCGCGAGCCGGGTATCCCTTAATTGTCCCTTTAAACTTGTCCTTTTCTATCTCCAGCCACTGCGGCACTCCTCGTCTGGCTACGGCCTCCATTGCCTCTGCAATGGGGACAATGTTCCTACTCTTCTCTTTCACCTCAACGGTGTCATGCTCTTTGATGAGATAAGACGGGATGTTCACCCGCTTGCCGTTAACGACGAAGTGGTTGTGGCGCACCAACTGCCTGGCCTGAGCCCGGGAATTCGCAAAACCCATGCGGTAGACCACGTTGTCCAACCGTCGTTCCAGGAGAACGAGAAGGTTCGTGCCGGTAACCCCCTTCTGCCGCTCCGCCTTGTGGAAGTAGAAGCGGAACTGACGTTCCAGCAGACCGTACATGCGCTTCACCTTCTGCTTTTCCCGTAACTGGATGCCGTAGTCGGAAAACTTCTTTCGACCCTGGCCGTGCTGGCCCGGAGGATAGCTGCGTCTTTCATAGGCACATTTATCCGAATAACAGCGGTCGCCTTTCAGAAACAATTTAAGGTTTTCGCGGCGACAGATGCGACATACGGATTCGGTATATCGAGCCAAAGTAAACCTCCTTACTTATACCCGTCTCCTCTTGGGGGGACGGCATCCATTATGGGGAATGGGCGTAACATCGCGGATAAGTGTAACGTTAAATCCGGCTGCCTGCAGGGCACGCAGGGCAGCTTCTCGGCCGGACCCTGGTCCTTTTACGTAAACCTCAATGTTCTGCACCCCGTGTTCTTGCGCTTTCTTTGCGGCGTCGTCTGCAGCAAGCTGCGCTGCGAAAGGCGTGCTCTTGCGGGAGCCCTTAAAACCCTGACTGCCAGCACTGGACCAGGCTATCGTGTTGCCATTCATGTCAGTGATGGTAATGAGGGTATTGTTGAAAGTTGATTGGATATGAGCAATACCGTTTTGTATGTTCTTGCGTTCCTTCTTTTTCCGGGAAACTTTGCCCTTTGCTTTGGCCATTTTTCCACCTGCCTTTTATTGCTTTTTACGTCGACCTATCATGGATCGCCGAGGTCCCTTACGAGTGCGGGCATTGGTATGAGTTCGCTGT
Source organism: Desulfobacteraceae bacterium (assembly GCA_002899795.1). Lineage (GTDB taxonomy): Bacteria > Desulfobacterota > Syntrophobacteria > BM002 > BM002 > BM002. Next base: position 3,504 of record PPDG01000333.1, read on the forward strand.
CCACGAACCGGCAGCCCTCGTCGGTGACGAAGCCCTCGATAGCAACCCAGATCCATAAGCCGCTTGATGTTCATGGAGACCTCAGTCCTCAAATCACCTTCCACCTTGTGATCACTATCAATGACTTGGCGGATGGAGTTGATCTCCTCCTCGGTAAGAAGATCTGACTTGGTGTCGCGGTCCACATTGGCCTTGTCCAGAATCTTTTGCGATGTGGTGCGGCCGATTCCGTAAATGTAAGTAAGAGCTATCTCGATTCGCTTGTTTTTCGGCAAATCAATGCCTGCAATCCGTGCCAATGGTTATACCCTCCGTTATTATCCCTGACGCTGTTTGTGCCTCGGATTTTCACAAATAACACGTACGACGCCGTGGCGCTTGATAATTTTACACTTTCGACACATACGTTTAACCGAAGCCCGCACTTTCATAAACCCCTCTCCATCTGCTTAAAGCGTCTATTCCTCTCTCAGGAAAGTACCTGAGTGACCCGCGCGAAGATTTCTTTGATATCCCCTACGCCGTCAATGGGCCTTATCTTCCCTTGAGCTTTATAATAGTCAATGAGCGGCAGGGTCTGTGACTCATAGACCTCCAACCGTGAAGTCACGGTCTCGACGTTATCATCATCCCGTTGATAAAGTTCGCCGCCGCACTTGTCGCAAACCCCTTCTTGTTCCGGCGGATCAAACATAACATGGAAGCCGACACCACAGTCGCGACAGGTGCGCCGTCCGGTAAGACGCCCGACCAGCTCCTCACTGGCCACTTCAATGCTTACAACGTGGTCGATCTGCGAGCTAAGATTCTGCAGCATCCCATCCAGGGCCTCTGCCTGTGGAACAGTCCGGGGAAAACCATCCAACATGTAACCCTTGGCGCAGTCAGGCTGTTGAATCCGCTCTTCGACGATACCAATTACCACCGAATCGGGAACCAGCTCACCTTTGTCCATGCAAGCTTTGGCCTCTTTCCCCAAGGGGCTTCCCTCTTTGACGGCAGCTCGCAGAATGTCTCCCGTGGAAATCTGAGGAATCTGGTACTCTTCAACGAGCATCTTAGCTTGAGTTCCTTTTCCTGCTCCCGGTGGCCCTAGCAAAATAACGTTCATAAAATCCTCCATCTCCCTTAGTTAAGAAGATCTGTAACAGGAACTAAACCAGCACAAACCAACCACTGCAACGTTCGCCTCGCGAACTATTGTTACCGGTTAACGTCTACCCTTCATTCTTGATTTCTTAATGAAACCCTCATAGTGGCGAGTCATCATATGGGATTCTATCTGTGCCACCGTATCGATAGCCACACCCACCACAATCAGCAAGGCAGTACCACCAAAATAGAACGGAACCCTGAACTTCTGAATGAGTATAGTGGGAAGCACGCACACCGCTGAGACGTAGATAGCACCACCAAATGTTATTCGTGACAGCACCCGGTCAATGTAGTCAGCGGTACGCTTACCCGGACGAATGCCAGGGATGAAGCCTCCGTACTTTTTCATGTTTTCAGCAGCGTCTACCGGATTGAAAACCACTGCGGTGTAGAAATAGCAAAAGAAAATAATAAAGCCCACATACACCAGACTGTAAATCAGCTTTCCTGGCGCCACTGCATCGGCAACCGTTTTCATCCAGGGAATCTGGATGAAGTTGGCAATGGTGGCGGGAAACATGATAATGGAGGAAGCAAAAATCGGCGGGATCACTCCTGCTGTGTTTACCTTGAGCGGCAGGTGAGTGGACTGCCCTCCGTACATCTTGCGGCCAACAACACGCTTAGCATACTGCACAGGGATCTTACGCTGGCCTCTTTCCACATAAATGATTACCGCCACCACGACAACCATCATCACCGCTATAATGAGTATCATAAAGGTGGAGATTGTGTCGGCTTTCCACATCCGTGCAGTGTTGATAATGGCAGCCGGCATGCGAGCAACGATGCCGGCAAAAATGATGAGCGAAATGCCGTTGCCAATCCCCCGCTCGGTGATTTGCTCTCCCAGCCACATGATGAAAGCTGTGCCCGCGGTAAGGGTGATAACCGTCATCAAGCGAAAGCCCCACCCTGGACTCAGGACCACCATCTCGCCCCCAGGTCCGCTCATGCCTTCCAGGCCGACGGCAATGCCAAAGCCTTGGATGAGACTGAGAAGCACCGTGCCATAGCGAGTATATTGGGTGATTTTCTTCCGGCCCGCCTCGCCCTCTTTGTTGAGCCGGTCCAAATAGGGAATGACCACGGTCAATAACTGGAGAATAATGGAGGCACTGATGTAAGGCATAATTCCCAGAGCAAAGACGGAAAGATTGCTGAGAGCACCGCCGGAAAACATGTCGAAGAGCCCCAGGAGAGTGCCCTGTGCTGCGTTGAAAAACGCCTGCAGGGCCTCAGCGTTGATTCCTGGCGTTGGCACGTGCACGCCTATCCGATACACTGCCAGAAGCGCAAACGTCATCAGGATACGACGTTTGAGTTCAGG
>PPDG01000511.1 GCA_002899795.1 Desulfobacteraceae bacterium
ACAACCTCATGCTCATTACAGATAGATCTGACTTCTCGGAGGTATCCATCTGGTGGAATGATAATCCCTGCCTCTCCCTGGATCGGTTCCAGCAAAAAAGCCACCGTATTAGGAGTAATCGCCTTTTCAAAGGCTGCAGCGTCTCCGAAAGGAATGATCTTGAAGCCGGGTGCAAAGGGACCAAATCCGTCTCGATACTGCTCTTCGCTACTGAAACCGATGATAGCGATGGTTCGGCCGTGGAAGTTGTTCTCACAAACGATAATTTCAGCCTGGTCTTCCGGAACCCCTTTCACCTTGTAACCCCACTTGCGAACTGCCTTGATCACGGTCTCCACCGCTTCGGCGCCACTGTTCATGGGTAGGACTTTGTGAGACCTGGTCAACTCACAGAGCTCTTTATAGAGAAGACCCAGCTGATCGTTTCGGAATGCGCGCGAGGTCAGAGTAAGCTTCTGAACCTGTTCAACCATGGTTTGTTTGATTTTCGGGTGACAGTGCCCCTGATTGACCGCTGAATATGCTGCGAGAAAGTCCAGGTATTTATTGCCGTCCACGTCCCAAACCCAGACGCCCTCACCCCGGGTGAGTACGACATCCAAGGGCTTGTAGTTGTGGGCACCGAATTCTTCTTCCATTTGAATGTAATGTTTTGAGTCCACCGCGCCTCCCCTCCTTCTGGTTCAGGTCGCGACTCATAGATTGCGTAACCTTCCACGATGATTTGGGCATCAAAAACACTAATATAGAGCTCTAAAACACCCATTCTTAAAGCACTTCTTTATTAATCTTAAAATGTAAAATAATAGATATGTACCTAAAATGAAAGGTTAAACTATCATTTTAATTAAGAAGGCTTTTTATAATGCACCATTGCGATTTACATTTTAACTTTAAATATTATTACATGGGTGTGCGCTTGAAGCCAGTGGGTATAAAATGGGGGGACTCAAAAAATACTATATCTTCGCAAAGTAATAAATCAGTATGGTTTAAGGGCATTAACAACTGTGATACCATCAATCTCAATCTTAAAGCCCTGGTGTTGATATCTGTTATAAATCAGGAAATCTAAAATTGATTCAGCTGATTATGATACCATATTCCATAAATTGAAAGTCGTAAAGAGGTTGCGGGAAATTATGCTCTTGACCTTGTCCAGTAAATGGTACAATTCGTAGATATCCAGCGTGGTGGCCTGTGAAGGCTGCGCTTCCTTCAGGTCGCGGTCGGAAATGATAAGCGAGAATTTCGACAGGAAACAAAATACCGTGAATACCCAACATGCTGACATGATCATACAAGAAGCCATCTCTTTGGCTGAGACCTGGCAGAATCGGGCTAATCGATTACTAACTTCGGAAGAAAAGGATATCCAGGACCAGATGTTGCGCCTCCTGACCAATCCAATAGACAAAGTTATTATGGCAAAGATGATAGATCAGAGTTTTCGCTCTGATGATGCTCGTCGTGTCGCTGATCAGATCAACTATTTGCTTGAGGAATACGGCGTTCCTGATTTTTTTACCTCAGGAGATAGATTGCTCATGCGACTGTTCCTTGGCGTCGGCAGATATTTTCCTCATGTTTCTGTTCCACGGGTGATTGATAAAATGCGGGAGGACAGCAGTCGTTCCGTCATTCCTGGAGAAAAGGATGCTTTGTATGCGCATTTGCTGAAAAGAAAAAGCGAAGGCGTGAGGATGAACATCAACCAGCTGGGAGAAGCGGTTCTCGGGGAAGATGAATCTCTCTCTCGCCTTAATAAGTACTTAGAAGACTTGAAAGATCCCGAGATTGAATACATTTCGGTAAAGATATCTACCATCTACTCTCAAATCCAGTCCCTCGCTCTTGAGCACACTGTAAGCATTCTCAAAGACCGCCTATCCCAACTTTACATGGCTGCCAGGGACAATCACTTCACCAGAATTGACGGAACCAGAGTGCCAAAGTTTGTTAACCTGGACATGGAAGAATATAGGGATCTGGAAATCACTGTCAGAGCATTTACAAGGATCTTGGACGAAAAAGAGTTTAAAGATCATTCTGCCGGAATTGTATTGCAGGCCTATCTGCCGGATTCTTATGACATACAGCAGGAACTCACTGTGTGGGCCAAAAAAAGAGTGGCCGAAGGTGGAAGCCACATCAAGATCCGCATTGTCAAAGGTGCCAACATGGAAATGGAACAGGTAGAATCAGCTCTCCATAACTGGCCCCTGGCCACCTACGACAACAAGCTGGATGTAGATGCCAATTTCAAACGCCTGGTGGAATTCGGCATGAAGTCAGAAAATATCAAAGCCGCCCATCTAGGTATAGCATCACACAATCTGTTTGAATTGGCCTATGCATATAAACTGGCCCAACAAAACAAAGTGACCGAATATTTTTCCTTTGAAATGTTAGAAGGCATGGCGGACCATGTGCGCCGAGCCATTCAGGAAACACGCGAAGAAGTTGTGCTCTACGCGCCTGTTGCCACCAAAGACAACTTCATCAATGCAATTGCCTATCTTATGCGTCGTCTGGATGAAAACACCGCGGAAGAGAATTTCATGCGCTATTCTCCCAACTTGGAAACAGACTCTGAAGAGTGGGCGTTTTTGAAGGAGCAGTTTATTGCTTCCTATAAGCATAAGGACAAAGCAGGCAAAACGCCCCACAGGGTGCAAGACAGAACACAGGAAACTTTTCCTGAAAAAGTGGGAACCTTCTACGAAGGGGAATTCAGTAATGAGCCGGATACAGATTGGTCCCTGGCTGCCAATAGAAAATGGGCCGGAGCCATTCGAGAAAAGTGGAAAAAGGGTCCAGATGATAAGCCAATGGAAATCCCCCTGGTAGAGGCAGGAAAAGAAATTTATGAAGGTAGACAGACTAGGGAATGCGTGGATCCTTCTCAGATCAATGAAAAGATCTGTGTGGCTCGCTATGCGATGGCCAACGATGAAGATATTGAGCGGGCTGTTGCGGTGGCAAAAGCTGACCCTGATGGATGGAGGAATAAAAGTCAGAAGGAGCGGCATGAAATCCTTTCCAGGGTGGCTATGGAGCTGCGCCTTGCCAGGGGAGATCTCATCGGCGCTGCTGGTGCCAATACAGGCAAAGTTTTTACAGAGGCTGATGTGGAAGTCTCCGAGGCCATAGATTTTGCTGAATACTATCCCTACTCTGTTAAAGGCTTTACAGATTTAGAAAATGTTCAGTGCAGTGGCAAAGGTGTAGGGCTGGTGATTCCGCCCTGGAATTTTCCCATAGCCATTCCCTGCGGGGGGGTTTTAGCCTCACTGGCTTCAGGCAATACCGTAATCTTTAAACCTGCTTCATCTGCTGTCGTGGTGGCTTGGCAATTGTGCCAGTGCTTCTGGAAAGCTGGCGTTTCCAAAAATGTTTTGCAGTTTCTTCCCTGTTCCGGTGCCACCACCGGGGCAAAACTTGCCAATCATCCTGGTGTTGATTTCATTATCCTAACCGGCGGAACCGATACGGGGCTGACGATTTTAAAAGAGAGGCCGGATGTTTTCCTTGCGGCTGAGACAGGCGGGAAAAATGCCACCATCGTAACTTCCATGTCTGACAGGGACCAGGCCATAAAAAATGTGGTCCATTCGGCTTTTTCAAACTGCGGTCAGAAATGTTCTGCAACTTCTCTGCTGATCCTGGAAAAGGAAGTGTATGAGGATGAAGCTTTCAAGAAACAACTGGTTGATGCAACTAAAAGCTATCCTGTGGGATCGACCTGGGATTTTGAAAATAAAATGGGCCCCCTTATCCATCCTCCTAGCGGTGATCTGAAAAACGGGCTTACACGGTTGGAGCCTGGAGAATCCTGGGCTTTGAAACCTGAAAATGTCCATGGCAATCCCTACATGTGGACACCAGGTATCAAATGGGGAGTTCAGCCTGGATCCTACACTCACATGACCGAGTTTTTTGGACCTGTGTTGGCAGTCATGTGCGCCAGGGACTTGGACCATGCAATTGAGCTGGTAAATCAAACAGGCTTCGGATTGACTTCAGGTTTGGAGAGTCTGGACAAGCGAGAACAAGAGCACTGGAAATGCAGTATAAAAGCAGGAAACCTGTACGTCAACCGGGGAACCACTGGTGCCATTGTCTTGCGCCAGCCTTTTGGTGGCATGGGAAAATCAGCCCTGGGCGCGGGAATCAAGGTGGGCGGGCCGAACTATGTAGCCCAGTTCATGAATTTTGAGGGAACCGCTCATCCTTCTATCGGAGCGATACAAAATGAGCATGCTTTGCTGCGCCTTGCTCAGGAATGGAATCAAAAACTGGATTGGAGCCAGCTTGCGGAGTTTGAGGCTGACCTTAGAGAAACCATCCGCGCCATCAAGAGTTATCTTTACCACTTGGAGCAGGAATTCTCTCAGGAAAAGGATTATTTTCATCTGCGTGGCCAGGATAATATATTGCACTATCTGCCCATCGGCACGGTGGTGGTCCGCATACACAAGGATGACAGTTTATTTGATGTCCTGGCAAGAATAGCTGCGGTAAAGATTTCAGGCTGCAAACTGGTGATCAGTATTCCCCCCCATCTGGATAACAACGTTACGGCATTCCTCCACGGCAACGCGGGCAAAAGGCTTGTGGGTGATACGCCTATTGACCATCAGTCGGACAGTGAGCTTCTTGATTTAATGCCTCAGGTTCAGCGTATCCGATATGCAGCGCCGGAGCGGGTGCCTTTTGAGGTGTTTAAGGCAGCAGCAAGGACAGGATTCTACATTTCTCGAACGAAGGTGATGACGGAAGGGCGGATCGAGCTTTTGCAGTATTTCCAAGAGCAGAGTATATGCGATAGTTATCACCGGTATGGGAACCTAGGAGAACGTGCTCTGATTTAGGCCTTTTGATTTTAGATCTTTGGTAAGAGGCTTTTATTATTATGCTAATTGCCCTCCAAGTTACACGGTTTGTAAGGAGGAAGTCGTGAAAAAGATTCTATTTCTGTCATTTGTTCTATGTCTCATTGGTGAAACAGCTCTGGCTGCAGGAACTATCAAGATCGGCCTCATGTGCCCCTTGACAGGTTCATGGGAAAGCGAAGGGCGAGAGATGCAATAGGTAGTCGATTTTCTGGCCGATGAGCTGAATGGAAAAGGAGGTCTTCTCGGAAAAAAGGTTGAAGTCATTACCGAAAATGATGGGGGTGATCTCAGATCAGCTACTCTGGCAGCACAGCGCCGGCGGCGTGGCAGTATCCGGCCTGGAAATGGCCCAAAATAGTATGCGGTTGAACTGGCCTAGAGAAGAAGTAGATAGTCGTCTCAAGATTATTATGAAAAGCATTCATCAGACCTGCCTGGATGCCGCTGCTGAGTACGGCCAATCTGGCAATTATGTGGTAGGTGCCAACATAACGAGATTTACAAAGGTGGTCGATGCAATGCTGGATCAGGGACTGGTGTAAGTGTCAACACACCGATTTGCAGATTGTCTGGCCGCTGTTCTGTGGGTATGGTTCATAAAGATATGAAGCATGAGAGTCTATGCAGTTTGATGCGATTTGTGGACTAAATGAACTCAAGAAAAGTGGACGATTCAGCCGAAATTTATCGTTATAATCTGCAGTTTCCTAGTGCTTTCCAGTGGTTGTAAATTAGGTCTTTCCCACAATTTTGTGTTTTCAAATTCAGCTACAACATCCGGTGTAGCTTTCAAAGGGAGTGCATATTCAGAAATCGCCAAATCATGTATACTTCCTATGAAGGTCTCAGGTTTTTGTATCTGCTATGTATGTTTAATCGCGTACACACCCCAATATTTGAGATCTCCACATCATAACTAAACTTTTATGAAAGTTTAGATCTTGGCAAGATATGTTAAGTCCCCACCCGGAAGAATCTACCCCAGCATTTTGTGCTAGACTCTCTCTGCCGAAACTGTAAATTAAGGGATGTAATCCACAGTTTGCTACCCTCGTTTTTTATCACCCGCCCAAACAGCCTCAA
>PPDG01000490.1 GCA_002899795.1 Desulfobacteraceae bacterium
GGAGAAGGGTGTGCCACCGGGCAACCGCAGGGGATTGGATCCGAGGCGTACTTGAACAGTACGTCGCAGGGTCCGATACCCGAGGACGCCCGGAAGGACAGTCATATCCACGGGCGCAGCAACCAATGCGTGAAATGTCCGGGCTGGGCGAAGGGCTAAGAGAATGAAGCGGCAGAGTCCCCTCAAGGCCATGTTCGACATCAGGAAGTCCGAGCTGCCCCTCGCCCTTTTGATGTTCAGCTATTTTTTCCTGGTCATCACCAGTTTTTGGATTCTCAAGCCCATTAAGAAGTCGCTTTTCATCGAGTTCTACGATAAAGGCGGCTTCGACCTCTTTGCCTGGCACATGAGCGGCCCCCAGGCAGAACTGCTCGCCAAAGTGCTCAACATGGTGGTGGCCTTTGTGGCGGTGGTTGTGTTCACCTGGCTGGCCCGTCGTTTCCGGCGGCAGCAGCTTACCTTCATCTTCACCGGCTTTTTCCTGGCCAGCTACGTTGCCTACAGCTTTATAATAGAAAAGCCCCAGAGCATTACGGTCTGGACCTTTTATCTCTTCGGGGATCTTTTTTCCACCCTGATGGTGGCCACCTTTTTCGCCTTTCTCAACGACAGCGTGACCCCTGACGCTGCCAAACGCCTCTACGGTCTGGTGGGGTTGGGAGGAGTCGTTGGCGGAGTCTTCGGTACTTCAACCGTCAGGGTACTGATCGCCAGAATCAATACGGTGGACTGGCTCTGGATCGCCTTTGGTCTGGGCCTCGTGATCCTTGCTGTGGCAATGGGAGCTGGTCGCTTGGTGGATCGAAACCCGCCCCCTGAGCCCGAGCCTGAAATCTCCGAGCCGGAACCGCAAAGAGAGTCCAATCCAGCCATAGAGGGGGCACGGTTGGTATTCAGCTCACCATATCTGCTGTCCATCGTGGCTATTGTGGGTCTTTATGAGATAGTCTCCACGGTGATGGATTTTCAATTTACCAGTACTATCGCCCACTACCTGAACGGTCCTGCCATCGGAGAGCAATTCGCCACGGTCTTTGCCATTACCAACGTCGTCTCTATGCTGGTGCAGCTCTTGCTGACCAGCTTCGTCATGTCCCGACTCGGCGTGGGGGTGGCGCTTCTGTTTCTGCCTATTGCTGTGCTCGCCGGATCAATGGGTTTTACGGTCCTTCCCATCCTTTGGGTGGGCAGCTCCCTGAACACGGTGGACAACGCCTTCAGCTACTCCATCAATCAGTCAGCCAAGGAGTCCCTGTACGTCCCAACCACCAAGGACGAGAAGTACAAAGCCAAGGCTTTCATCGACATGTTCGTGCAGCGCTTTGCCAAAGCGGTGGCAGTGGGAGTAAGCCTCGGGATCACCTCCGTGTTTAAAGACTTTTCCAGCATCCGCTGGCTCTCAGGTTTCACCATTCCCATTATCATCATCTGGATCTTCGCGGTGCGCTATGCGGGCAGAAAGTTTAAAGAAATGACGGAAGGGGAGTGACGATTTCGGATTTCGGATTGCGAATTTCGGAATTTGAGATGTTGGTCCTTCGGACTCCCCACCCTACGGGCGGGGCCCCGGTTTCGATTCTCGATAACGATTTGCCGTTTACTGCTGACACCTGACACCTGACACCTAACTCCTGACTACTGGATTCTTTGATTTCTGATTGAAGATTGTAGATTGTAATCCGTGAACTCTCGAGAGGTGAATGTTGAATATCTTAAATCCGCAATCCGCAATCCGCAATCCGAGATCCGCAATCCGAGATCCAAAATCCCTATCCGTCCTCGTCGTCGCGTGCCTTCTCATCCTCTTGGGCTGTGCCACTGCGCCACCACAGCATCCCAGCCGTATTGAACTTGCGGGCACCCGCAACCTTCGAGATCTCGGTGGCTACAGCACCATCGACGGCAGACAGATCAAGAAGGGGTTGCTCTACCGCTCAGATCACCTGAAGAGGGTGAGTAGGCGAAATGCTGAAGCGGTCGTCGCCCTCGGGGTGAAGAGAGTTTACGATCTGCGCACTGGAAAGGAACACGAGAGAGATCCTTCCCGGCTAGCAGAAATCACCTCGCTGGAGGTGGTTAGTCTCCCTATTGACTGCGACCTCATTGACCCTTATGCAGTGGCCCGCCGGATTCTGGGGGGTGATGTGGAAGAGGGCGATTTCCAACAATTAATGATCGAATGCTACCGGGGTTATGCTTTGAACTTCACTTCCGAGTGGTCCTCCCTTTTACGGGATATGGCTGAGCCCGGAGGTCTGCCCGCCCTCATTCACTGCACCTATGGTAGGGACCGGACGGGAGTTTCGGTGGCCATAGTCCTCCGTTCTCTCGGTGTACCTCAGGAGACGGTTCTCGAGGACTACCTGTTGAGCAACACATTCTGGGAGAGTGAAGCCAGCCGACTGTCATGTTTTGCCAGCTGCGCCTCTTTTTTTCAAACCCCGCGCAGCGAAGTACGCGCCTTGATGGAAGTGCGGCCGGAATACCTGGAAGCTGCCTTTGCGGCCATAGACGAAAAATACGGCTCCTTTGAGGGGTATCTTCAGGAGGGGCTTGGGATAGATGAGGCCACGCTTGAACGCTTGCGCTCAACATTACTTGAATAAGTCTAAAATCCGCAATCTTCAATCTACAATCTCAAATCTTCAATCATTCCCCTTCTTCATCGTCCTGCCGCGATTTCTTTAACATTGATTGTGAAACATGGACGCCCACCAGCCAGGCAACCTGGACTACCAGGTAGAGTTGGCCGATCACTGCCTCGAGAACGCATAAAGATCTTGCCAGTCTCGTCACGGGGGTAATGTCACCGTAGCCCAAGGTGGTTATGGTGACAAAGCTGTAGTAGAGAAAGCTCTGGGTGGCCCCTATGTCCTGACCTTCTGGGATACTAAATGAGCCGGGGTGCAGTATCTCCACAACAACAAAAATGAATGTCCACATCAGTGCCATGAACAAATAGACTACGGCCGCACCGACTATAAGATCTCTGGTGACCTCTTTGTGGCTGTATATAAAGATCAGCATCTGAATTACTGCAAAAAGAAAGAAAGCTGCTCCACAGAGGCTACCCACCACCAGCAGAGCTTTATGCTGGAAAAAATATTTGCTCCATATTGACCCGAGCATGGGCAGCGCAAGCAGGACGGCAATAACGATGTGACGTTTTTTTTGGCTGACCGCATAAATGGCGGATACAAAAATAGCAGACCATAGAATGTCTATGAGGATTTTTAGTCCGACAAACTCTTCAAAGAGAGGGCCGACGATAAGCATAGCAATGATAAAGATGAGAAGACTCAGGAATCTTTCCTTAAAGCAGACCTGGCTAAAAGTAAGACACGTTTTTTCGTCTCCGTCCATATTTACCTCACTCTTTAAGGCTCACCACTACATCTTGGTAAACCAAGTCGGGGTCAGAGGTCAAGTGTTTTGCCAGTGAGAATGCCAAAGTAGGGGCGGGTCCCCGCCCGCCATGCGAGTCCGCCTAAGGAGGACGATGGCGAGCGGGAGCAATCCGCAATCTTTTATCGCCCTATACCTAAATATTCATTTATGCTTTTCTTGTATTCTTCCTTAAATGCATCATTTACTTTTTCAATTGGGTCGGCGCCAAGGAATGCTAGCAGGTTATAGAGCTCTTTTTTTCTGGTTTTTTGATCTTGAATGTTTTTTAAATGAACGATTTCTTCTTCTATTTCAAAGTATCTGAGCTTGTCGTTGAGCGGTAACTGCCAGAACAACAAAAATCCTCTTTCAGGAAAATCAACGCCTAATAATCTATAGCAATAGAGCATGAACGCCCTTTCCAGTCTCTTTCTAATCTCGACGATTTTCTGCTTTTCAGCATCAATATTCTCCAGATCGAAGGGTTCACCATACACTTCAAAGTACATTTTTATTTTTGGTTCAGTTCCTGATGGGCGAACAGTTACTTTGATGGTTTTTGTGTCTGCCAGTTTGTCAATCTTGAATATCAGAACATTTCTCGAAGCCGTGTCGGTAATGGACAGATGGGGCTGAGGCTCGCCTTCCCATTGATCAATTCTATTGGCAACAACAAATTCACCAAAAGATTCAACAGGATTATCCCGGAGATGGGTCATGATATCCGCAATCTGTTCCATGCCCTTGGCACCCAGTAGCCTGATCTCAGTCAAGTGGTTATGGCAAAAGCCGTATTTGCAATAGATCTCATCGAGATAGTCAATTAATGTTTTGCCATCTTTTTTCAATTCAGCAGCCAGTTCAGCTATCCAGACAGCAGCACCAGCCGCATCTTTATCTCGACAGTAATCGCCGGTAAGAATACCGTGACTCTCTTCAGCACCGATAATGAAGTCCTGAATTCTATTATCGTTCTCAAGCTTGTTCATTTCATCGCCAATGTATTTGAAACCAACCAATAGATCGCCGATGCAGTGAATGTTATTTTCTTGCGCGATTCCTTCTATCAACGAGGTCGTTACGCCTGTTTTTATGACCACACTGTTTGGGTCCAAGGTTCCTTTGGCTTTGTACTTGGAGATAACGTAATTCGTTAACACTATTCCAATTTCATTGCCGTTGACAAACTCATATGAATTCTTATGCCAGGCCATAACGCCAATTCTGTCTGCGTCAGGATCAGAACTAATAATGAGGTCAGCATTGATTTCTTCAGCAAAAGGGATAGAAGTTTCAAATGATTCAACCACTTCCGGATTTGGTATGTTGAAGGTGACATGTTCGAAATTTCCACTTGGGTTGGACGTTCGCCTATCAAGGGTGACATTAAATCCCAGCTTTTGTAATGCCGGATAGATGGAACTCAAGCCGGTGCCGTGGAGAGGCGCGTACGATATATTTACGCCCCTTTCTTCGGAGAGAGAAATGTTACAGACAGCTTCCAGAAAGGGGGTATCAACTTCTTCATCGACGTAGGCAATCAGCCTATTTTTTTTGGCTTCGCCGAAATTCATACTCTTTATTTCTTTGACATTGTTGGTCACTTCATCAACTAGAATCTGATCGTCTGGTGGTATTAACTGGCCGCCATGTTGGTCGTACACTTTCTTGCCGTTATCAGTCGGCAGGTTATGGCTGGCGCTGAACATGTCTCCCGAGACAGCATTCAGGTGACGTATGGCGAAGGAAAGCTCCGGCGTGCTCCTGGCCCCATCAAAGATATAAACCTTTATGGAGTTGGCTGCATACACTGCCGCTGCCGCTTCTGCCAATTGAGGACCGTCCAGATTCATGATTGGATTGGCAAGGCTGTCGTCGTACACTCCTTTCTGAGTGTATTTCCTTACGTCATAGCTGAGCACCACCCCTCTTTCTTGCGCCTCTTTTCCATGCTGGTTGATGAGATACTGGGCATGTCCTTGGGCAGAGGCTTGTATGGTCCAGGGATTTATCCTGTTCGGCCCAATACCAACCAACCCCCTCCTGCCGCCGGTTCCAAAGGGAATTACCTGATAAAAAGAGTCCAGTAAGAATTCCCATTTTTCCGATTCAATCAAATACTTTATTTGAATGACGTAATCACGAAAGATATCGTCCGTTAGCCAGATCTCGAGCCATTTCAGAGCTTCGATTTGATGTTTAACCAAAACGTCCAATGTTTCGAAACCGGCTCTTGCCTTTTCGATGAGTGCAGCTGTTTCGCTCATTCTCTGGACCTCATGCTTCTGTTAGGAACCCGACCGCCATTTCTCAACCCGCAATCTTCCCACTGACCTCTACCTATTACAACAAATGACAGCGAAGCGTAGTGACCTAATGACGCCGCAGGCATATGACTAATGTCCTACCCCATGCTTTCACAAATCCGCAATCCGAAATCTGCGTCCTGCCTCCCGGTCAACCAAGGAGCCAATTACAAAAGTCTTTTACATTTACGGCAAGATGCGGTAACATCGCCAAAATCAAGTAAGTTCATTTTATCACAATTATGA
>PPDG01000491.1 GCA_002899795.1 Desulfobacteraceae bacterium
CGGGAACTGGATAACTTGCGGATATTCCTCCAGGGGGCTCTGGACTTGCTCCGGCCCCGTGGTCGGTTGGCCATTATCTCTTTCCATTCCTTGGAGGATCGGCTGGCAAAGCAAGCCTTTTCCCACTGGGCGAGATCATGCCGTTGTCCGGCTCAGTTGCCGCTTTGTCAATGTGAGGGAAAACCCCTGGTGCTACGGGTCAACAAAAAGCCTGTAGTACCTGGTGCGGAGGAGATAAAAGCGAATCCTAGAGCCAGAAGTGGCCGCTTACGCGTGGTGGAAAAAGCAGAAGCTGCATGAGTAAAAAGAAAAAAAAACGCGCAGGCAAAAAGGCAGCAACGCGCAACTGGAGGCAGCGGAATATATCCACCATTATTGCCGTTTTTCTCTGGCTTCTGTTCAGCGGCTTTGGCTATGTCTGGTGCCGGGTGCAGGTGGTGCAACTGGGCTATAAACTGTCAGACGCTCACAGGATACACACTCAGTTTCTGAATGACAGCAAGAAGCTACACCTGGAGTTGGCCCGGCTTAAAGCTCCTGAACGGGTGGAGCGTATTGCCATCGAACAGCTAGGGCTCAACCGCCCGCGCAAAGAGCAAATTGTGGTGCTCCGATGACGGTTCAACCTCGCCAAAATAACCTTGCGGTTCGCTGGATACGGTTCCGCGTTCTTCTCGTGGCCACCGGTTTGCTTTTCGGCTTTTTGTTGTTGATTGGTCGGAGCTTTCAGGTTCAGTTTTTCCAGTGGGAGGGTTGGGCGAGTGTTGCCAACAAACAAATCCGCAGAGATCTTCACATTGAGGCGCGGCGCGGAGAGATTTACGACCGCAACGGTCAAGAACTGGCCGTCAGCATTGAATTAGAATCCCTGGCCGCCAATCCGCGAGCCATAAAGGATCCGAAAGGCACTGCGAAAAAACTTGCCGCAGTCGTTGAAATCCCGGCGACCAGGCTGAGAAAAAAATTGCGCCAGCATCGCGCCTTTGTCTGGTTAAAACATTGTCTCACCCCTAGACAGGCTGATGCGGTTCGGGCTCTTGGCCTCGAGGGCATCCACTTCGTCAAAGAGAATCGCCGTTACTACCCTAATGTTGAGCTTGCAGGCCATCTCCTTGGGTTCGTTGGCCGAGACCACATAGGTTTGGAAGGGCTGGAGGTCGCCCAGGACCTGCTCTTGGGTGGCGAATCTGGTACCCATCCTGGAGCCAAGGACGCTCGGGGTCAGATCATTTACACTCACGGCCTGCCTGCTGCCTCAGATCCGCAGGCATACAGTCTCCGACTAACCCTGGACAAACGCATTCAATACATTGCTGAAAGAGAACTACAGAAGACAGTGACTGATTTTGGGGCCAAGGGCGGTATGACCGTGGTGACCGAGCCGAAATCTGGTGAAATCTTAGCCATGGCCGTGTTCCCATCGTTCAATCCCAATTCTTTCTCCTCCTCTGGGCCAGCGGTCTGGCGCAATCGAGCAGTGACAGATGCCTTCGAACCGGGATCCACTTTCAAAATCTTCTTGATGGCGGCAGCCCTGGAAGAGGCTTTGGTTCAGCCAGACGACCTTTTTTACTGCGAAAATGGCAAATACAAAGTAATGAACCACACTATTCACGATCTGAAAAAATTTGGCTGGCTCTCACTGGCGCAAATTCTGCGTTTTTCCAGTAACATCGGGTCTGCTAAAGTCTCAGAAAAACTGGGCCCGAGCCGCTTTTACCATTACATTCGCGGTTTCGGCTTCGGCGCTCCTACCGAACTTGGCCTGCCGGGCGAGACTGCCGGTTTGATCCGCCCGCCCGACGAGTGGACCCCGGTGGATCTTGCCGCCTCCAGTTTTGGTCAAAGCCTGTCAGTGTCTGCCACCCAGCTTGCTATGGCCCTGGGGGCTGTGGCCAATGATGGCCTGCTGATGCAGCCTCTCCTGATCAAGGAGGTGCTGGACGCACAAGGGAGAGTGGTCCGGCGAAACAATTCCAGGGTAGTGCGCCGGGTGATAAGTGCGACCACTGCCGAACGGCTGAAGGACCTGCTGGCGGATGTACTCACACCTGGAGGCACCGGGGCTCGGGCTGCGCTCGCCCAGTATCAGGCGGCTGGCAAAACAGGAACCGCTCAGAAGAGTAGCCGCAAGAGTGGCGGCTATGAGGACGATAGCTACACTGCCTCCTTTGTGGGCTTCGCACCGGTGGCAGATCCCAAAATCCTCGTGGTGGTGGTAATCAACGAGCCCCAGAAGGGTTATTATGGTGGGGTGGTGGCAGCTCCTGCCTTTCGTCGTATTGCCCAGCAGACTCTTCACGCCCTCCAGATACCCCCGGAAAAAAGGCAGAACAAGGGTAAGAATGTTGCCACCCTGGACAGTATTGGACCGCCATCGCAGTCGCCTGCGACCCTGCAACCGGTTGCCTACAGTCAGAGACAAAGCAACCAGCCAACGGTGATGCCTGATCTTACCGGCCTCAGCCTGAGAGCTGCACTTGACCATTTGCAGGAGTTCACCGGTTCGTTGGATATTCACGGCAGCGGCAGGGTGGTGGGACAAAACCCTGAACCGGGCAGAAATCTCAGTACGATCAGCTCCTGCAGCCTCATCCTGGCAGCAGACTAGGGGGAAACATTGCTGTTGGAACACCTCATTCAGGATTTTGCCACTCTCCAGGTGCACGGGCGCCTGCAGCGTCAGGTGCGCGCTCTTACCTACCACAGCGGCCAGGCCTCGGAAGAAAGTCTTTTTGTGGCCATAAAGGGAACGCAAAGCGATGGTCATGAATTTGTCCATCAGGCCATTGACCGGGGTGCTCAAACCATAGTTGTGGAAAAACCACAGGAGCCCATATCTGGAATAACCGTCATCAGGGTTGCCAATTCCAGGGCGGCCCTGGCCCACATCGCCAGCCGATTTTACGGGTTTCCCTCCCACAAGCTCACGGTTGTTGGCATCACCGGGACCAACGGCAAAACCACTACCGCTTACTTGCTCGAGTCCATCCTACAAGCCTGCGGCCATCGAGTGGGAGTTATAGGAACAGTAAACATTCGCTATCCAGGTCATGTGCAGCCAGCACCCGTTACCACTCCAGAGTCCCTCGACCTCCAGCAGACCTTTAAGCAAATGGTTGACGCTGGAGTTACCCACGTGGTCATGGAGGTCTCTTCTCACGGCCTTGACATGCACCGGGTGGACTGCACCCGTTTCGCTGTTGGCCTTTTTACCAACTTGTCCCAAGATCACCTGGATTATCACGGCAGCATGGAAAACTACTTTGCGGCCAAGAGCCGGTTGTTTTCGCACATTCTTCAGACACAGGTGGAGCCACCACCACTTGCAGTTATCAACTGGGATGACCGTTGGGGTCAGCAACTGTGCTCTCAAGTGAACGGCCCCCTGCTTCGCTACGGCCTGGCAGCCGACGCTGAGATTCGAGCTGACAAGGTTCAGTGCGATTCATCCGGGGTCAAGGCCTTGCTCCACACGCCCAAAGGTCAACTAGAGGTTCACTCTGCCATGATTGGGCGGTTGAACCTGTATAACCTGCTGGCAGCAACCTCCGTGGCCGTGGGCCTAGGTATGCCATTGGAGGCAATTCGTAACGGCGAGCAATCCTTGGTCCGAGTGCCGGGCAGACTGGAGGCCGTTCCCAGCGATCTGGGCTTTCAGGTTGTGGTGGATTACGCCCATACTCCGGACGCCTTGCAGAAAGCCCTGGACTCTCTGCGAGAACTTGAGTTTCGAAAGATTATTTGCGTATTTGGCTGCGGGGGGGATCGTGATCGTTCCAAAAGACCACTTATGGGAGAAGCTGCAGCGCAAAGGGCCGACCTCTTGGTGATTACCTCAGACAATCCCAGAAGCGAGGTCCCGGACACTATCATGGCCGACATCGAAGCGGGAGTTCGCACCCAGGGCCTCCCCCTGTTCTCCTCCCTCGCCCAATGTGGTGACAACTGTAGGCGTGGCTACACCCTGGTAGTGGACCGCAGTGAAGCTATTCGGGTGGCAATCGAGCATGCCCAAGAAGGAGATGTGGTTTACATCGGCGGCAAGGGCCATGAGAACTATCAAATTCTCGGAAACAAACGCATTGACTTCGATGATCGGCTTGTTGCAGCCCAGGCACTGGAGGAAAGGAAGAAGAAGGAAGCTTCTTAAATCCGAATATCGAAACAAATTCAAAATTGGTCCTGCGGACTCCCCACCCTGCGGGCGGGTCCCCAGTTTCGAATTTCAAATGTTCAAAACAAAGACAGAGGGACTAACGAGGAGTACTTTTGGTTTTGGTCATTTAGATTTTGGTAATTCGGATTTGTTTCGGATTTCGAATTTATTAGTTCCGAAAGCCAAGAATATACATGGTGACCGCATGATAAGTGAGGCCAATGAGTGAAGACCAAAAATTATGGACTCTGGATGCGGTCATGGAGGCCACCGGAGGTCAGCTTCTGGTGCAGGGTGGAGAGCAAAGTTTCAGCGAAATTTCCACTGACAGTCGCACCCTGGATCGAGGTGACCTGTTTGTAGCCCTGACGGGAGAACAATTTGACGGTCATCAGTTTTTCGAGCAGGCCGTAAGCCGTGGTGCCGCTGGTGTGGTCGTGGCCTTGGAGGAGCAAGAAACGATTGGTCTTCAGGGCTTCCAGATCCCTGTAGTGGGCGTTCCTGATACTCTCCGTGCGTTCGGGGACCTGGCTGAGTTCTGGCGCCGCCGCTATCCCATCCCGTTGGTGGCGATAACTGGCTCCAACGGTAAGACCACTACCAAAGAGATGGTTGCGGCTATCTTTGGCCGATCTTGGAAGGTTCTCAAGAATCATGGAACCTTCAACAACCTGGTGGGTGTACCACTCACCTTGTTGCAACTGAACAGCAGCCATCAGGCAGCGGTGATAGAGCTGGGAATGAATCAACCAGGAGAAATCGAACGCTTGACCGAAATAACCCGCCCAGAGGTGGGAATGATTACCAATATCCAGCCGGCCCATCTGGAGGGGTTGGGAAGCCTGGCGGGAATTCAGGCCGCCAAAGGGGAACTTTTCGCTGGTATGGAAGAAACCGCAACCATAGTGGTCAATATGGATGATCCCAGGGTCATGGATGTGGCCTCCCCTTTCGCTGGCCGTCAGGTGAAATTCTCAACGGCGGGCGGTTCTGCCGACATAACCTTGGAGCGGCTCGTCTCTATGGACCTTGACGGTAGCCGTTTTCTCCTGAAACTGGAGGAGGAAACCCTCGAGATGTACCTGCCGGTGCTTGGCCGCCACCACATTAATAATGCGGTAGCAGCCGCGGCTGTCGCCTGGGCTGTAAATCTTCAATCAAGCACCATTGCCGCTGCCCTGGCAGAGTTTCGTCCTGTTGACAAACGAATGGAAATACTCACTCTTCCTGGCGAAATCCACATAATAAATGACAGTTACAACGCCAATCCCGGTTCCATGGCCGCCGCCTTGGAAACATTGACACACCTTAAGAAGCGAGGCAAAACTTTCGCCGTTCTGGGCGACATGCTGGAGTTGGGAGCGGATAGCCCAGACCTTCACCGGCAGGTGGGCGTCATCGTGGCCAGGGAAGGGGTTGATCACCTCTTGGCCATGGGTGAACAAGCCTCTCATCTACTTGCCGGTGCTGCTGAGGCTGGAATGAGTAGCGACCGTATGACCCAGGCCAGCGACCACCAGGAAATGGCAACGCAGGTCCGCAGCTTGCTGGCTGCCGGTGACTGCTTGCTGGTGAAGGGTTCAAGGGGAATGCGGATGGAAAAGGTAGTTGAGATTCTCGTGGCTGAACAAGAGAAACAAAAGGTAAATGTCTAAATTGAGCTAAAGTGCCTAAAATGTCTAAAATTTTTGGAACAGATTAGCGTAGGACGGGTCTCCGTACCCGCCGCCGATTCAGGGTGATGAATCCTGATAAGAAATAACCCGAAGTTTTCTTAACC
>PPDG01000090.1 GCA_002899795.1 Desulfobacteraceae bacterium
CGGCAATCGGGGAGGTCTTCGGCACCTTCGTAGTGCCGAACATGATGGCCAACGCCGCCCGGGGTATGAAAGCTGAGTTGGCAGTAACGCAGGCGGAAACCTTGACCAAAGCAATCTTCGAGAAGTGGCGCCGAAAGGGATTGGTCGGCGGAAAAACCTAAATTTGTTTTTCAGCTCAATTGACTATTGGAGATAAAGACTGGGGGCCTTATAATGCCAGGCCTCCAGTCTTGCTTTGGGCTGGAGAGGCTCTCATATTTAAATGGGAGCTAAAATGAGATAAAGAGAACCTATGGCTCAAGTGGGGACAAGAGGTCTTAAAAAGTATTTCGGCGAGGTTAGGGCGGTGGACGGCGTCGATCTAACCACTCGTGAGGGGGAGTTTCTGGTGCTGTTGGGGCCTTCTGGTTGCGGGAAAACGACGCTTTTGCGGATGATCGCCGGCCTGGAACGGCCGAGCGCCGGAGAGGTTCTTATCGACGATCAGGTAGTGAACGAACTGCCACCTCGAGTTCGGAAGATCGCCATGGTCTTCCAGAACTACGCCCTCTACCCCCACATGACAGTCTTCAAGAATATAGTCTTCCCTCTCAAAGCCCAGAAAGTGCCAAAGGACCAGTGGAAGCAGAAAGTAGTCACGGCGGCCTCCATGTTCGGTATCGAGAAGCTGCTTGAGCGCAAACCTCGTGAGCTCTCCGGGGGGGAAAGGCAGCGGGTGGCTCTGGCCCGGGCCATGGTACGCGAGCCCACCGTCTTTCTCTTTGATGAACCGCTTTCCAACCTGGACGCCAAGCTCAGGCACTCGGCCCGATTTGAGCTGAAGCGGTTCCAAGAAGAGATAGGAATAACCACCATCTATGTAACCCATGACCAGGTAGAGGCAATGGGGCTGGGGGACCGTATTGCTGTTATGAGTGAAGGCAGGGTTAGGCAGATTGGAGCGCCCCGCGAGGTCTACCATGAGCCGGCCGATACCTTTGTGGCCACCTTCATGGGGTCGCCGCCGATGAACCTGATCCAGAGGGACGAAGTCCTTGTGGGCATTCGTCCCGAGTGCTTTTTGCCCAAAGAGATATATGATGTGAGCGACGACCTCAGGAGTTTCCAGTTCCGGGTCTGGCGGGTAGAGCATCTTGGCTCAGACCGGCTGGTCTACGGCTCTCTGGACCAAGATGGGGAGGCGCCGGAGGAAGCCATCATTGCCAAGGTACCTCTTAATGTGTCCGTATCGATCCAAAAAGGTCAAGTGTATGAATTTGCCGTATTAGCCCAGGATATCAAGCTTTTTGATCGGGAGACCGGCCTGCGAACTGAAAAGAAATTTTTTTGAGAGGAGAATATGTCAGCTTTTAACGGGGAGTTTGGCGGGCCCCTAAGTCATATCTGGGACAGGGAGCGGGTGCTTGCCCCGCTGCTGATAGCGCCTGCTATCCTCTATATTGTGGTGTTGGTGGGAGCACCCTTTTTCCTGGCCGTCTACTATAGCCTCAGCGACGCTACCACGGGCAGTCAGAGCTTGCACTTTGTGGGGCTAAGTAATTTTCAAGCTGTCCTCAAAGACCCTGTCTTCCGCAAGTCACTGATAAACACCTTCATCTTCACCTTGGTCTCTCAAGCACTGGTACTGGTGCTGGCGAAAGTCCTGGCTCTGGCCCTGCTCAAAGACTTTCGGGGAAAGTGGCTTGTAAAGTTTCTTATATTACTGCCCTGGACTGCCCCCATCGCCCTGGGGACTATCGGCTGGATGTGGATGCTGGACTCGATTTTCAGCCCCATTGACTGGATTTTACGATACATGGGTCTCCTTGGTGCACCTGGTGCTATCCTCGGGGCCAATTCCAATCTCTACTGGCTGGGAGTGCCGAGCCTGGCCATGCTCTCCGTTATCCTGGTTCACACCTGGCGCATGCTCCCCTTGGCGACGGTGATTCTGCTGGCCGGCTTGACCTCCATTCCCCAGGAAATCCTCGATGCCGCCGAGGTGGATGGGGCCGGGTTCTGGCGCCGGTTGTTCCAGATTATGATCCCCATGCTCCTTCCCATCATGACCGTTGCGGTGCTCTTTGGGATTGTCTTTACCTTCACCGACATTACCGTCGTCTATCTTCTAACCCAGGGTGGACCGGTCCACAGTACCCAGGTTTTAGCCAGTTGGGCCTTCTTCAAGGGCATTGAGGCGGGTGATCTGGCCCAGGGCGCGGCCGTTGCCCTCTTTCTATTTCCCGCCATGGCAGGCGTGGCCGCTCTCATGCTCCGATTGGCCCGCCGCACCGAGGTGACCTGATGGCGGGCTTGAGGCAGATAGGAAAGCGAAGTTCACTCTATGGAGTGGTGATCTTCTTCTCTCTCTTCAGTGCCTTCCCCTTCTTCTGGATGGTTATTGCCTCCTTCAAGCGGGCCCATGACCTCTATACTCTGAAGAACAACCCCTTCCTCTTCAATGAACCCCCCACCCTGGAGCACCTGCACCATCTTTTTTTTGGTACCTTATTTGTTAAATATCTCATCAACACCGTGGTGGTGGGTATAGCAGTGGTGGTAATCACCTTGGTGGTTGCGGTCCCCGCCGCCTATAGTCTGGCGCGCTGGGCCGGGCGCTGGGGCGAAAATCTGGGCATAGCCATCTTTCTCACCTATTTGGTGCCGCCCACCCTGTTGTTTATCCCACTCTCCCGGGTGATCGGCTTCCTCGGGCTGCAGGAATCCTTGTGGTCTTTAATCTTGATTTATCCCACCTTCACCATCCCCTTCTGCACCTGGCTGTTGATGGGCTTCTTCAAGTCTATCCCCTTGGACATCGAGGAGCAGGCCCTGGTGGATGGCTACAGCCGCGTTGGGGCCATGGTGAGGATAGTCCTTCCCCTCTCAATCTCAGGACTCCTCACCGTAGTGGTTTTCTCCTTTACCCTGTCCATGCACGAATTCATTTACGCCCTGGCCTTCATCTCCAGTTCAGCCCTAAAAACGGTGAGCATCGGAGTGCCAACAGAGCTCATTGGGGAATTCTTCGAGTGGGGGCCGTTGATGGCCGGAGCCCTCATCCCAAGTATTCCCGCGGCCATCTTGTACACCCTCTTCCTGGATCGCTTCATCGCCGGCTTCACAATGGGAGCTATCAAGTAGTGGCAACATGGCCGTGTCTCGCCGCTCTTGTTTGAAGCATCAGAAAACAAAAACGGCTGACCATGTCTAAATCACTATTCTGGATTTTTTTGGAGGTTCACCAATGAACGACTACGAAAAGCTCGGTGCCTTTTATCTAGGCAGGGATTACGATCTTGCCACACGTAAGCTCAAAGACAGATTAGTCCTCTATGATTCCAAGGACCTCACGACCCATGGAGTCATCATTGGCATGACTGGCAGCGGCAAAACTGGTCTCGGTATCGCCCTTATCGAAGAGGCTCTCATCGATGGAGTTCCTGTTATTGCCGTCGATCCCAAAGGAGACTTGTCCAATCTGTTGTTAAGTTTTCCCGAACTGCGTGCTGAGGATTTCCGTTCCTGGGTAAATGAGCAGGACGCCATGCTCGAGGGACTGACGCTGGATGAGTATGCGGCAAAGCAAGCAAAAACCTGGCGCAAAGGGCTGGCGGAGTGGGGCCAGGAGCCCGAACGTATCGCTCGTCTTCGGGCCTCGGCGGACTTCGCGGTGTACACGCCAGGAAGCAATGCGGGTCTGCCGGTGAGCGTTTTGCGGACTTTCGCTCCACCGCCAGGGGCCATTCTTAACGATAGCGATTTGCTACGAGAACGCATTCAGACTACCACTACGGGCCTGCTTGCTATCATTGGCATTGAGGCAGACCCGCTCACTAGTCCTGAGCATATTCTGATCGCCAATATACTGGAGTCAACATGGTCAAGCGGTAAAGGCCTTGACCTGGCCGGGTTGATCCATGCTATTCAGTCTCCTCCCTTCGAACGACTGGGAGTCATGGATTTGGATTCTTTCTTTCCTGCCAAAGAGCGCTTCGGCCTTGCCATGCGCTTGAACAGTCTATTAGCCGCGCCAGGTTTTGAAAGCTGGCTTTCTGGCGAACCTCTGGATATCAATCGCATGCTCTTCACAGACCAGGGCAAGCCGAGGCTCTCAATATTTACTATTAGTCATCTGTCAGATGGTGAGCGGATGTTCTTCATCTCCATACTGCTGAATGAAATTCTGGGATGGATGAGGATGCAGCCCGGAACCTCAAGCCTGCGAGCCATTTTGTACATAGATGAGATTTTCGGGTATTTTCCGCCAGTAAAGAATCCGCCTTCAAAAGCACCGCTACTGACCCTATTGAAACAGGCCCGGGCTTTTGGCCTGGGTGTAGTGCTCTCCACTCAGAACCCGGTGGATATTGACTACAAGGGACTTTCCAATGCAGGGACCTGGCTTATCGGTCGCCTTCAGACCGATCAGGATAAGGAGCGAGTTCTGGGTGGGCTTGAGGGAGCTGCTGCAGGTACCGGTTTTGATCGGGGGCAGGCTGCCGATACCCTCTCAAGACTCGGTAAACGCGTATTCCTTCTCCATAATGTTCATGAAAACGAACCTGCTATTTTTCAGACTCGCTGGGTGCTTTCCTATTTGCGGGGCCCCATGACCCGCGAGCAAATCAAGGTGATTATGGCTGCTCGCAAAGAGCAGGAATCGGCCCTCACTCCGCCTTTGCCTGGAGGCCAACACGCAGCGGCTAGTGCTGTTTCGCGAGTCACAGAACCAGATGCTTTACCCACAGTCACCTCACAACCACCGGTGCTGCCCCCGGGGATAGATGTGTTTTACCTGGCTGCATCAGGAGCCGGTCATGGTCTCATCTACTATCCCGCGGTGATCGGCCAAGTAGATGTTTTTTACAGCAGCGTCGGCCATGATGTGGATACAACGAAAACCATGGCCTTTGCAGTCGAATTTGAAGAGGGGCCCGTAGCCCTCGACTGGGACAAGGCTGTAGAATTCGGACTGGCTGACGTGCAATCCACTCCTGTGCCGGGCGCAGAGTTTGGTGAGTTGCCAGTGGCGGCTAATGACTTGAAGGCCTACCGCAATTGGAACAGAGATCTCCTGCGATGGATCCGCTTAAACCGTCCGCTCACGCTCTATCGGTCCAAACGGTTTAAGCAGACAAGTTGGGTGCATGAAACTGAAGGTGAGTTTCGTGCCCGGCTTGCGCAGGGAGCTCGTGAAAAGCGGGATCTGGCAATCGAGAAGCTGCGCCGCAAATACAGTTCAAAGTTCACCACATTGAACAACCGGCTGATGCGTGCCGAGCAGTCCGTTGCCCGAGAGGAGGAACAAGCCACATCCAAGACGATGGCGACGGCCATTTCTTTTGGAACAGCAATTCTGGGCGCCTTTTTGGGACGCAAGACCATCAGCGCCACCTCAGCCTCGCGCATGGGAACGGCAATGAAATCGGCTGGTGGGATGCGGAAGGAAAAGATGGATGTGGCCAGAGCCCGGCAGACTGCTGAGGCTATTAGGAATGAGATGAACGAGCTCGACATGCAACTGCAGTCGGACATCCAAAGTCTGGAGGGGGCGTACGATCCGGCCTCGGAGGAGCTTGAGGAAATCAGCTTGAAGCCCAAGAGCACCAATATGAGCCTGAGAATCTTTGGCCTGGCCTGGATGCCTTACCGTAAGGACACAGGGGGGCGGTTGAGTCCCGACTGGAGTTAGTTTTGTCCGTAGCGGACGGTGAATTCACATGACCTAACAAGCACAAGTGCACTTCCTGTCTCTGCACTGTGGGGTTTCGTATTCTGGTCGAAGGTAAGTTAAGAACAAAAACGGCTGACCGTTTACACGGCCAGCCGTTTTTATTCTTTGGCGTCCCCAAGGGGATTTGAACCCCTGTCGCCGGCGTGAAAGGCCGGTGTCCTGGACCGGGCTAGACGATGGGGACGCGGTTTTTCCTAAATATC
>PPDG01000411.1 GCA_002899795.1 Desulfobacteraceae bacterium
AAATACGAAACCCGAAGCACGAAACAAATACAAAATCCGAATTCTCAAATGTTCAAAACGTAACTTCTCGTAAAGATTTGTCTGGTGTTTTGGTCATTTGAAACTGGGGCCCCGTCCGAAGGGTGGGGAGTCCGGAGGACCAATTTTGGTAATTCGAATTTGTTTCGGATTTCGATATTCGGATTTCGGATTTAAACTTTCTCTGTGGTGAATCTTCAATCAGGCTTCCTACCAACGTCCTCTGCGGTGAACAACATTTCAGAATGAGCTCGAGTTGTCCCAACAATGGGTACACAATTTTTCTTTGGGCAGCCCGATCGCATCCACCAAATCATCCAGTTTCTGATACTGCAAAGTCGTCAATCGCAAACGTTGTCTAATTCTATCAACCATTTCCACATATTTTTTAGATCCAGGCGCATGATACTCGTCTAGATTTTCTTCTTCATCAACTTCAATTTCGTTTATTACGCTCCGCCCGGCAAGGTCCAATCTGGATCTAGATGTTGAGAAATTGAGAAATTCACATGGGAAGATCAAGGTCGGACATGCGGGTCGCATATGAACTTCACTTGCGCCGTAGTCAAACAATATCTGGATGTTATCCTTTAACTGAGTACCTCTTACGATTGAGTCTTCACAAAAGAGAATCCTTTTGCCCTCTATCATCGATCTGATAGGAATCAGCTTCATCTTGGCAACAAGGTCTCTTACCTCTTGGTTCTGGGGCATGAAGCTCCGCGGCCATGTGGGAGTATATTTCACAAATGGTCTCAGATAGGGGATTTTTCTCTCGTTGGCATAACCGATGGCGTGTCCAATGCCCGAATCCGGAATCCCCGCAACAAAATCAATTTCAACCTCATCATTCCTCGCAAGTGCAGCTCCACATCTATTACGGGCAAATTCTACGTTGATCCCTTCATATTGAGTGGCAGGGTAACCATAATAGACCCACAGAAAGGCGCAAATCTGCATTTTATCCCCTGGTTTGTTGCGCTGCTCATACCCGTCAGCCGTGAGAAAGATGGTCTCGCCGGGTCCGAGATGCTTCTCGACTTTATAGCCGAGGTTGGGAAAAGCGCATGATTCTGAGGCCACGGCAAAAGCCCCCTCTTTTTTGCCAATTACAACAGGGGTCCTTCCCAGCCTGTCTCTGGCTGCGTATATGCCTTGCTGGGTTAGCAGCAACATGGAGCATGAGCCTTGAATGGCTTCCTGAGCATTTCTTATTCCATCCTCAAGAGACTCTTCCTCGCAAATGCGCATGGACGCCAGCTCTGTCGGATTTATCACCCCTCCACTCGTTTCAGAAAAATGTTTTTTCTTCTTGAGCGCTCTTTGCTCAAGCTCTCCTGTGTTGTTAATCTTTCCAACAGTGACGATGGCGAATGTCCCCATATGCGAGCCGATGAGCAGCGGTTGCGGGTCATTGTCGCTGATAATGCCAATGCCGCTATTTCCACTGAATTTTGGCAGATCAGCTTCGAATTTAGACCTGAAGTAGTTGTTTTCGATGTTATGAATGGATCTGTTAAACCCGGTAGAGCTGTGTACCGCGAGGCCACCTCGTCTGGTTCCGAGGTGGGAATGGTAATCTGTTCCGTAAAACAAATCACTCACACAGTCATCCTTTGAGACAGTTCCAAATAGCCCACCCATGATCTACTCCTCGCTTAGGTTATGGTGAACCCGGATATTTCATGAATCACTTGCTGCGACCACGGATATGGTTGTCCTTCCTGGCGTCCTCGGGTGTTCCTTCGACAGGCTCAGGACAGGCTCCCCCTGCGACGTACCATTCACAGGTACGCCTCGGAACCAACACCCTGCGGTTGCCCGGTGGCACGCCCATCTTCGCGGTCTCGCGACAGCAATTCATGAAATATCCGGGTTAGAAGTTGCAGCCGGATAGACTTAGAGGCTGTGATGTTACTATGCGAAATGCGGGTCAATCTGCTTTGAGCCAGGCTAGCTGATGCCCGCATGATATTCTTGCAAGGATCTCACTGAATCCTTTCCTTGGCGGTAGGCGGCAATCCCCCTAGCCGCGGCAAGGGCAGCAGCGAGCGTGGTGATATGCGGCACCTTGTATTTAATAGCTGCCTTCCGGATGTAGGAATCATCGTATTTGCTCAGCTTGCCGCTGGGGGTGTTGATTACCAGATGAATCTCCTTATTCTTGATCCCATCCACTATGTTGGGGCGCCCCTCATGCATCTTTAAAATGAGCTCAGATTGGATATCGTGCTCCGACAGAAATGTGTGGGTTCCTATTGTAGATTTGATCTTGAAGCCTAGATTGTCAAACTCCCGGGCAACCTCTAATACAGCCGGTCGATCTTTTTCAGACACAGTGATCAGAACGCTTCCCTCCGAAGGTAAAAGTTGCTGGGCGCCCTCTTGGGCCTTGTAAAAAGCGAGACCGAAAGAGTCGGCCATGCCGAGAACCTCCCCGGTTGATCTCATCTCCGGCCCCAGAAGTGGGTCAACCTCGGGAAACATGTTAAAGGGGAAAACCGCCTCTTTGACACCAAAGTGCGGAATTGACTGGCGCTTGAGATCGAGGTCGGCAAGCCTTTTTCCGACCATGACCTGGGTGGCAATTCGAGCCATCGAGATGTTGCAAACTTTTGATACCAGGGGTACGGTTCTCGAGGCACGAGGGTTGGCCTCAAGAATGTAAACGGTATCATCGGCTATGGCATACTGGATGTTCATCAGGCCTACCACATTGAGCTCCACCGCAATCCTTCTGGTATATTCGTAGATGGTGTCTAGGTGCTTGGCGGGGATGCTGATGGGTGGGATTACACAGGCTGAGTCGCCTGAATGGATGCCGGCCAGTTCTATGTGTTCCATAACTGCCGGAACAAAGGCTTCGGTGCCGTCGGCAATGGCGTCCGCTTCGGCCTCAATGGCATTTTCCAGAAACTTGTCGATCAGAATGGGGCGTTCAGGTGCAACATCCACTGCCACAGAAACATAACGCTTGAGCATCTCCTCATCGTGGACCACCTCCATAGCCCGTCCGCCCAATACGTATGATGGCCGCACCATCAGCGGATAACCGATTTCCTCCGCAACCTGGAGGGCCTCCTCCAAGGTGCTGGCCATTCCAGACGCTGGCTGCGGAATGCCCAGCTTGCGCATCATCTGACGAAAACGATCCCGGTCCTCAGCCAGGTCAATGGTCTCCGGGGTGGTACCGATGATCCGCACCCCCGCCTGGGCCAGTTCATTGGCTATGTTGAGCGGGGTCTGACCGCCAAATTGTACGATAACGCCTTCCGGCTTTTCCTTCTCGTAGATACTCAACACATCTTCCACTGTGAGAGGTTCAAAATAGAGCTTGTCTGAGGTGTCGTAATCGGTAGAAACCGTCTCTGGATTACAGTTGACCATGATGGATTCATAGCCCTCATCCCGCAAGGCAAAGGCGGCGTGGACGCAGCAGTAGTCGAACTCAATGCCCTGACCGATACGGTTTGGGCCCCCTCCCAGAACCATGACCTTGGGCCTTTCGCTCCGTCCAACCTTGTCGGGAGCGTTATAAGTGGAGAAATAGTAGGCCGCATCCTCCACCCCGCTCACAGGCACAGGCTCCCAGCCTTGCACCACCCCCAATGCGGTGCGCCGCACCCTAATCTCAGTTTCGGGAATTTCTAGAATTTGCCCCAGGTAGCGATCCGAGAATCCGTCTTTCTTCGCTTGCACCAGCAGCTGGTCAGGCAATTCCTTACCCTTGTACTGGAGAATCTGCTCTTCTAGGTCAACAAGTTCTTTCATCTGTTCAATGAACCAGGGCTTGATGTGCGTCTTCGCATAGAGATCATCTATAGTTGCACCCTTGCGCAACGCTTCGTACATAACAAATTGTCGCTCGCTCGAGGGCTCAGCCAGTAGTTCCATCAATTCAGCCAGGGACCGCTCATGGAAATCTTTGGCAAAACCAAGTCCATATCGGCCGTTCTCCAGGGAGCGGATGGACTTCTGGCAGGCTTCTTTGTAATTCTTGCCTATACTCATCACCTCGCCCACAGCGCGCATCTGGGTGCCGAGCTTATCCTCGGCTCCCTCGAACTTCTCGAAGGCCCAGCGGGCAAACTTCACCACAACGTAATCACCGGACGGTGTGTACTTCTCAAGGGTTCCATCTCTCCAGTAGGGGATCTCATCCATGGTCATTCCGCCCGCCAACATGGAAGAGATGAGAGCAATGGGGAACCCGGTGGCCTTGGACGCTAGGGCGGAAGAACGTGAAGTTCTAGGATTAATCTCGATCACCACCACCCTGCCGGTCTTGGGATCATGGGCAAACTGAATGTTGGTGCCACCAATTACCTTGATGGCCTCGACAATGTCATAGGAATATTTTTTTAGCCGCTCTTGCAGTTTAGGATCTATGGTGAGCATGGGAGCGGTGCAATATGAATCCCCGGTATGTACTCCCATGGCATCAACATTTTCGATAAAGCAGACGGTAATCATCTGATTCTTGGCATCGCGCACCACTTCAAGCTCCAGCTCCTCCCAGCCAAGAACCGACTCCTCCACCAGCACCTGGCCCACGAGACTAGCCGCCAGGCCTCGGCTGACAACGGTGCGCAATTCCTCGACGTTGTATACATGGCCGCCCCCCCAGCCACCCATGGTATAAGCAGGGCGCAGAACCACCGGATAACCAAGATCATCAGCAATTCTCTCAGCCTCTTCCACAGTGAAAGCTGGGGCGCTGTTAGGCATCTCGAGGCCAAGTTTATTCATGGTATCCTTGAAAGCAATTCTATCCTCACCACGCTCGATGGCATCCACCTGAACCCCGATAATTTTGACACCGTATTCTTCAAGCACCCCTGCCCGCGCCAGTTCCGAAGACAGATTCAGTCCAGACTGGCCACCTAGGTTGGGCAACAGAGCATCAGGGCGTTCCTTCTTTATTATTTCTTTCATTCTCTTGAAATTGAGCGGCTCGATATAGGTAACGTTCGCCATACCCGGATCGGTCATGATGGTCGCGGGGTTGGAATTCACCAGCACAATCTCATAACCCAGCTGGCTCAGCGCTTTGCAGGCCTGGGTGCCGGAATAGTCAAATTCACAAGCCTGGCCGATGACAATAGGACCGGACCCGATAATCATAACTTTCTTGATGTCATCCCGCCTTGGCATACTAGTCTCCTCTTATTGCGAGCTGCGATTTCTGGCTTAGGAAGGTGGAAATATGGAGTAGTTTGAGGTTCGATGGAATATTAGGAGAACAACCTTTGTGTGTCAAGCTAAAAGGATTAGAATAGCCGTGAGGGGTACTAATAGACACCTATGAAACCCAGGGATTTTAGATTTTAGAATGCAGATTTTAGATTTAAAAGCTCAATACCTTCCGGTAAGGAATGCACACACCTCAATCTGCAATCATAAATCTTACAGAGACTGGCCCGGAGGACTAAATAAAAAAACCATCTTACGATGGCTTGTTTTCTCTTTGGTGCCGAAGGCCGGACTCGAACCGGCACAATGAGAAAGTAAATCCAATAACATCAAATACTTAAAAAACAAAACCATGGGGTGTAAACAAATGTGTAACCGCGTTATGTTGAAATTGCTAGAAAAATTAGGCTTGTGTAAAGGCCCCCTTTCAAGGGGCCTTTCTTTTTGCTCCTTTGGTCACTTCTAAGTCCACGGTTGAGCTTCATTACTTGTCCATTTTTTACCGCACAGAGCGAGGTCCAAAAAGTGACAACATGATGATCCACCGGTAACTCTCTCTACCCCCTAAACACCCCAATTACCACCCCATTTCCGAATTAACACTTTCAACGTGTCTCTGTTAATTAGCATGTAATTGCAGTATGTTAGAGACTTAACACTC
>PPDG01000586.1 GCA_002899795.1 Desulfobacteraceae bacterium
GAAGGACGCCCACCCATTGACGAACCCCGGCTTGGAGCTCACCGGGCCGTGGCATCCGCTGGACATGGCCGTCAAGGCGTTGAATAGCCCGGCCCCCATGAATATGCCGGACTTTGAAGACGCCGCGCCCCCCCATTTCCAGCCAGACGGCGCGCCCGGGGATCAGCCGTTAGGGATTTTCGCGGCGGTGGAAAACGCCAAACAGATCTTCGAAGGCGCCTGGGCCGACCGCACCTATGAGGTGGTGAAAAAAGGCAAAACGCGCACGTACAAGATCGACGCGCCCCCGAATCAGTGGCCGACCCGGTTCGCTCGGCCTCCAAGCATCCACGTGCGCTATGAACACGTCACGGTCGAAGGCCAACCGGTGCATGGTATGATTCCCATCACCCTCCTCTGGGCGCTCAACAACTATGACTCCCTCACACGGATCGGCACCGGCATATACTACTACATCCCGAAGATTCAGACCCCGCAGGAAGCTCTCATTGTGGAGAAACTCCTGGCACGGGTGGAAGGCTTGATCGGCGTCCAGCCCGGTACCATCAAGATCAAAGTCCTCTATGAGGAGGGGAATGCGGGCCGGTTCTTGCCTGTGATAGCCTGGGTCTTGCGACGCAGGCTCCTTGGGACCAACGTCGGCCGCTGGGACTACCTCGCCAGCATCATTGAGATGTGGAAGGAAGACCCGCAAGCCGTGTTTCCGGATCCACAGTCCATCGGCATGGCCACCCCGAACATGATTGCATATCAGCGTTATAACGCACTGATGATGCTCATGGCCGGCATGAAGAATGGCGAGCTCAGTCAGGGGGCTCCCATTGGCGGCATGGCGGCGGTAATGATCTACCAACCGACCGATCCCTATGGCCGCTCGCAGTATAACCCACTGGCCTTGCGGGCGATGGTCATCGACAAGACGCGAGAGCGGTTGCTCGGTCTCATCTTTGTGCCCGAGGAGCCACTACCCGCAGGTGAACAGCCCACCCTGGAAGACATCCTTGCCGGAGGGGTGAAAGGACGACTCTACGACACCTATCGGCAAAGCTGGGTTGCCAGCCCCGAACCGGCCTACGTCGCCGCTGGCAATGAACCTTTGCAGGCTCCGGTGACGCAGCTCCAGGCGATCCTCGATGCGCCGCCAGAGGATGTGGACGTGAAAGGCAAACGGGTGCCGACGGTCGCCAGTGGTCTTTCGGACGCGGAGCGGCACCTGCTGCAATCCCGCGGCCTGTTGAACCAGCAGGGCAAGATCACACCCTGGATCATCACCACAGACATGTTCAGCGAGCCGGAGAAACTCTTCACCCAAGAACTCTGGGACAGTATCTACGGTGTGCCAAAGGGTGAGATCACCATTGAGCACATCCAACACGCCTTCTACATGGCGGCGAACTACGGCTTCCAGATTCTCAACGGTAATTTCGCTGCGGCCATCGACGACTACGAGCTTGGGCTGCGTTTCATGAATGATCTCGCCACTTACCGGATCGATGTGTCGTGGCTGTGGATCCTCATCCATCATCAAGCTGTCATCACCGAGGACGGCTACCTCAAAGGGCCGGCACTCACCGAGGATGGCCTCATACCGGCTGAGAACGCCTTCGAGGTCAAGGCCGGGACCCGCTTTACCAAGGAGCTGTTCCTGAGGTTGTGGGAATACCACAACGACTGGACGTCGGCGTTCTTCGCCGAGCTGGATCGTCAAGGCAATCCAGGCCTCTTTGACCGCGCCAAGGCGCCCGTTATCATGGAGATCCTGAAGCGCCAGCTGCTTTCGCCCCGCTACATCCAGCACAGCGCCCGGGTGCTCTTCGTGGTGGCGCAGGCGAACGACCAGGAGCGCGAGCAGCTTCTCGAGGCGATCTTTACCCTCTCCCGCGAGGAAGTCGTCAAGCGCGTTCAAGCAGGCACGCTGAACAAGTCAGAGTTGGATGCCCACGATTATATCTATGACATCTTTCCGGGGATTGAAGGAGAGTAGCGATCGGCTGCGAGACAAGATGCGGAGCAGAGAAAGGGGGAGGCATCTTTGCGCCTGGCACTGCTCATATCGTCAACGTCAGCCTGGTGTATCTAGCAAGATCAAATTACCGGACTCGAAAGGGCGCGCCATAAGGTCCCACTTTGATCCCCTCTATCAGCAGGGTAATTTCCACTTCATTTCCCACAGCTCCGCCTTGTCCTTCTCCAAGTCCATAGTTTATGCCGTAATCGCTTCGTTTGATTGCTGTGCCGGCCTCAAAACCGCTGCGATAGCCCCCCCATGGGTCAGGACCGAAGCCGAGCACTTTGAAGGGCAATTTCACTGAGCGGGTCACCCCGTGTATGGTCAACTTGCCATGCATAACGCCGCTGTCTTTGCCCTTGGCCTCCACAGCGGTACTGACAAAACGCATGACCGTGTATTTCTCTACATCAAAAAAATTGCTCGAGAGCAAATCAGCGTCCCTTTTTTTATGGTTGGTGTCCACGCTGTACACGTTGATTGTGGCCTCCACCTTCGACGCCTCCAGATTGTCACGATCGATTTTAATAGTTCCGGTAACATCCGAGAAGGTACCCGACACTTTGGAAAACAAATGACGAATCTTGAAATTGGCCATGCTGTGTACCTTGTCAATCATATAAGTCTCAACCTCCGCACGTGCTGACAGCGGCAGTATGAGAGAGACAACTCCGAATATCAACACCGCGAAGAGTGTAATTATACGCCTATTCATGATTCTACCTCCCTTTCCGATTTTCGATTTCGGAATTCGGAATTCGGATTGAAAATATTTAAAGGTCACAAATTCCAACTAATATAGGAACGGTTTTTATTTATTACAAGATTAGGGTTGACCTCCCTCACTAACAGATGACAACCTCCTGCGAGATATGTATTATTCTGTGGCTTTGTTCTCCTGAGTTCCTGAACTTGTATGCACCAAGCATGGTGGCTCATTTTGTCTTACTTCTTCATGCATTAAGGTGAACACTTTGCGACGGACCTCATTATATCTACTCATGGCTACTCACGTCAGTCTGGCCTCAGGCACCTATGTTTTTGCCAAGGCAGCTGCGGTCGGATTCCCTGATGCTGAAACCTTGGTCCTCGCCCGGGCCTTGGGTGCTGCCTTACTTCTCCTTCTACTCACTGGCTGGGTTATCCCGAAACCGCGGTTCGATTTAAAAGAATGGCTCCGAATACTAGGATTCGGTATCCTTCTTGTGCCCCTGAACCAGTACTTGTTCCTCCGAGGCCTCCGGCATACAGTACCTAGTCATCCAGCTCTTTTCTATGCACTGACCCCCCTTGGTGTGATGATTCTTGCTAGTGGATTGAGTAAAAAAATACCGCCAAAAAGAAAAATCCTTGGGGTGCTTATTGCGTTCGTAGGAGTCTACATCATTCTCCGACCTTGGGAAGGAGGTGAGACCATCAAGGAGCTGCGCTCGGGTGATTTCTGGGTTTTGGCCGCCATGTTCGCCTGGGTGGCCTATACCGTCTTGGCTGGTCGCACTTGTCAAAATCATGATCCACGAGTTGTAACTGCATGGAGTCTTATCCTTGGCGCAATTGTCATGACGCCCATCGGTGGGTATTCCCTCCTGACCATGGATTACGGAGTGATCCCTCCGGCCGCTTGGGCTGGACTGGCCTATATGATCGTGTTTACCAGCGTGACAATGGTACTGGTTTGGAATGTGTTGCTCCGCTATCTCGGACCGGTAGAGGTGGCAATCTGTACCAACGCCCAGCCACCAACTACAGCCGCACTCTCAACTCTTATGGCTGGGGCCGGCTTGTTGTCCACTGATCAGGATTTGGGGCCGCTCTTCTGGCTGGGAATGATAATCATTATAAGCGGCGTTGTGCTCGTACAATTGGAGCATGGAGCATCCTTCGACGGGCTCACAAACTAATATTTCCTATGCTTTTAAGGGTTTTTCGTATTGACAATCCCCACATCGATTTTAACTTTACTTGATTATCTATGTTTTCCCGATTCTAATTAATAAACATTCAATTCATGACAAGATGATCTGAATTGTTGCTCGACTTTGGCGATGACAATGAACCCGGATATTTCATGAATCGCTGTCGCGAGACCAAGAAGATGGGCGTGCCACCTGGCAACCGCAGGGTGTTGGTTCCGAGGCGTACCTGAACGGTACGTCGCAGGGGCCGACACCCGAGGACGCCAGAAAGGACGGCCATATCCGTGGTCGCAGTAAGCGATTCATGAAATATCCGGGTTAAGGGGGGAGGTCTTTGTATGGACAGGCAGCAGCAGGCAGAGGCATTAGCAAACTCTTGGAAAACTGAACCACGCTGGCAGGGAATCCAGCGGCCCTATTCCGCTGAAGACGTGGTGAGGCTTCGCAGCTCAGTTCAAATAGAATACACCCTCGCCCGTATGGGGGCCGAGAGGCTGTGGCATCTGATGCACACTGAACCCTACGTCCGGGCTTTAGGGGCACTGACCGGCAATCAAGCTGTGCAGCAGGTACTGGCTGGATTGCAGGCAATTTACCTTAGCGGTTGGCAGGTTGCGGCGGATGCAAACACCGCAGGCCAGACCTACCCGGACCAGAGTTTATATCCAGCCGACAGTGTGCCGAATGTGGTCAGGAAGGTAAACAATGCCCTGCTCAGGGCTGATCAGCTTCAACACCTGCACGATAAGGGCAACATCCATTGGTTCGCCCCCATTGTCGCAGATATTGAGGCCGGATTTGGTGGACTACTCAACACTTTTGAAATAACCAAGGCGTGCATCGACGCCGGCGCGGCAGCCGTTCACTTAGAGGACCAGATATCCTCCTTGAAGAAATGTGGTCACATGGGCGGCAAGGTTTTGGCCCCACCCTCGGAGTATCTACGAAAGTTCGTGGCTGCCAGGCTCGCCAGCGATGTCCTCGGAGTGCCCACTGTGATGGTAGCGAGAACAGATGCCCATGGAGCCCGACTAACCCGAACCGACATCGATCCCCTTGATCATCCCTTTTTGACTGGAGAAAGGACAGTCGAGGGTTACTTCGAGGTGAAGGGTGGGGTGCAACTTGCAATTGCCAGGGCCCTGGCCTATGCCCCTTACGCTGATGTCATCTGGTGTGAAACCTCAACCCCTGACCTGGGTGAGGCGCGGGAGTTTGCTCAGGCTATTCACGAAAAATTCCCGAACAAGTTACTAGCTTACAACTGCTCGCCCTCCTTCAACTGGAAACTCCATCTGGATGAACCGACAATTCGGAGTTTTCAGGATGAACTAGGTACCATGGGTTATAAGTTTCAGTTTGTTACCCTGGCTGGTTTTCACACCCTGAATACTGCCATGTTTGAGCTAGCCCACGCCTACAGTACGGAGGGGATGGCTGCCTATTCTCGCCTGCAGGAACATGAATTTGCACTGGAACGGGAGCAGGGCTACAGCGCCGTTAAGCATCAGGGTTTTGTGGGTGCAGGGTATTTTGACGAAATTCAGAATGTGGTTACTGGCGGTGAGACCTCTACGGCGGCATTAACAGGCTCCACCGAAGAGGAGCAATTTGAGTAATCTACTAGGCACTGGAGGACGACGCGGGGACACTGAGAAACGGTGAGACGGGGATTAGAGGTCAGAGGTCGGAAGTCAGAGATCAGAGGACTTTTGTCAGTTGTCCGTGGTCCGTGGTCCGTTGCGAAAAAGGCATAAAGCAAGGACTCAGAATCCGGAATCCAGTAGTCAGGTGTCAGGTGTCAGCAGTAAACGGTAAATCGTCTAAACCGCTAAAGTCGTTGAAATCGTTAAGGTCGCTAAAATCGCAAGATCGCGGCTGCCCTTCGACAAGCTCAGGACGGGGAAAGCCGCTCC
>PPDG01000508.1 GCA_002899795.1 Desulfobacteraceae bacterium
AAATGCCAAAGGGCGGTTCATACCCTGCACTGCCCAAGTCGTTTGGTCAGATGAGCGCAACCTTTCTGACCAGAGAAAATTCCTTGGCATAGGAGTACGTTTCACACAAATGATGCTGCATGACCGAGCATTTCTTCACGGTGAAATTTCGAATCACACCTGACTTAGGAAAGTATCTCCACAAACACTCTATTGACCGGAGAGAGCAAGGAGCAGTATAGATATGGAACAGGCACTCGATTTTAATCTGATAACCGGAATCGCCTTTGGGATTCTCGGCATCGTGCTAATTGTTCTCTGGATCACTGTACCGTTTGCGATATTTGGCATAAAGCAACGCTTGGATGAAACTAACAGTCACCTCAAAGCTATACTCAAAGAACTCAAAACCCAGACCGAGGCTGGGGCTACATTGAGCTTGGATAGGACTACCAGACATCTCGAAACCATAGTCAAGCAACTTAATGCGCTGACTGAGACCACACACAGTAAAACTCAGAAAAGCCCTCTCAAAGACCGCAGTGTAACTCGGCTCTTTCGTGGAGAAATAGAAAAAGAACCGAAGAAATAGTCCACAGGAGAACTAACAGTGAACAAGAGAGAGTTGACTGAAATCTTTGCAAGAAAATGGGTATCACATTACGAGACGCGGAAGTCTGCGTTAATACCCTCCTTAACAACATGGGTGATACCTTAGCCAAAGCTGGAAGGGTTGGGATTCGTGGCTTTGGCAGCTTCAAAGTCAAAGAGTATGCGCCCTACTCTGGAAGTAATCCTACAACTGGCGAATCCATTCAAGTCCGTAAAAAAAAAACTTCCTTACTTTAAGTTGAGCAATATCATGTGAAAGCGCATTAACAAGAAAACGATCGAGTACCACACTGCTCACACTAACCCCAGCTCCCGAAAGAGCCTGTTTAGCGTCCAGCCTAACCGTCTTTATGCATGGCTAATCCCCTGGCATGTTTTCTGCATTAGTTAGTTTAGTGAATAGAGTGAACATCACAAAGGGGAGACACAAATGCTTGAGCAAGAAAAACGCATATATCCAAGGGGCAAACTGACATGGTCTATTTCCGCACAAGCTGGTGGTTCTGTAATAGAGGGTGTCACTAAAGACATTGGTGTAAGTGGAGCATATGTGTGTTGCGCCAGACCGCTAAGACTCAACGAAGTCTTTGATATGGTCATAAATGCTCCCGATAAATCGCTCAATATCAAAGCAGAAGTTGTCTGGTCGAATATCTACGGCCCTGATGACAAAATTAATCCCCGTGGCATGGGTGTTCGTTTTATAGAAATCTCAGATGAGGACAGAAGGCTTATTACCCACGAGGTAACAGACAACAACCTTGTGCGAGAGGCATCTGAGTATTTGAATACCTTAGAGTTAGAAACAATAGCAGATCTAAACAATGAATGATTTAGACACATCTGTCTCTGTCACAACAACATCGGTATCCCCAACTCATCATCCACCGTCTTAAAACCTCTCTCCACGGTCAACTCACTTTCATCGATTAAAAGAGCTGCAACCAACGATGCAACAACCATCTCTCGGAAGGAGCAAGAGTATCGTAAAGAAATCCGAAATAAAATCTAACTCACTTCACCCCTCCATGCTGCCCACCTCCCGGAGCAGTTGGAACTCAACTGTAATTAATGCAGATTATATACGGCAAACACGTTAGCCCTATCTTTAGTCCCTCGCCTCCATCGGTTTCGTCAGGTCAACCCTATGGGGGTTTTCTCTTCCATCCTCCACCTCACTTGTGGTAAGGTTTCCAGCGGGTAGGGTCTGGAACACTGGTCCAACCTGGTCAAAGTTTGCGGCTTGCTATCATTGGTCTTGGGAGTTGGACCTTTCAGTGGGGGTTTCTTCCTTCTCCAAGACCACCGCATCAACTGGAGAGAGGAAGAAACTGTATCCTAATGTTGCATACCTATGTCGAGGAAAAACGCGCTAGAGTGCGTCAGATGTGGCTGCGCACAGACTCGGACACGTCGAGGCGTACTTGACGTACGTGAAGGCCTGTCCGAGGCGAGCACAGCCGCAGATGGCGTGATATCGCGCGAGCGCAGCGGTTTTTACCGGTGTAGGTATGCAACATTAGGGTTTAGAGCAATAGTGCCAGGTTGTAACCATGGAACCGAAGATTGATAGACGCGTATCTAAAAGAGTTAAGTTAATAAAATGGCCCACGAAGATCCTGATCAAAGAAAAGTCAATAGATGGGATAACAAGAAACATCAGTGTCTATGGTGCATTTATCTATTACTTCCAGCCACACGGAAAAAATCTACCACTCAAACTACACAAAGTGGTTGACCTCATCATTGAAGCTCCCGGCGTAGCACCTCTCTTTATCTCCGCAGAGGTAATATGGTCCAATATTCTAAGTTCTGATGAGAAGAATACATTATTGGGAGTGGGTCTACGCTTCATCGAAGTCCCTGATAAAGAGCGTCAATTTCTCCAAGATTTTGTCACGGTGTACACTGACCCAATGCTCAATTGAACGTACAAACACCTGTGGAGCAAGGACTAGCCTGGATAATTCACGAATCGATGTCGCGAGACCGTGAAAATGGGAACCCGCTTGCGGGACTGAGCGGAGCGGAGCGAGCGCGAAGAGGATGGGTGTGCCACCGGGTCGACGAATGCGGATTGCGGAACGCGGATTGCGGAATGAAAATCTGCTGAAAAGCTTGTGAGAATCGAAGAACAAATCGCGACATCTGAACTGTAAGTTCGATATCATTAACTGTACTCAAAAATCCGAGATCCGAAATCCAAAATCCAAAATCGAAACCGAGGCGTACTTGAACAGTACGTCGCAGGGGGAGCCTGTCCTGAGCCTGTCGAAGGAACACCCGAGGACGCCCGGGAGGACGTCCATATCCGCGGTCGGAGCAGCCGACTCGTGAATTATCCGGGCTAGGAGCCGTACCTGAACCCTCCGCTCTTACTCTTTAGCTTTTGGACTCTCCTCACCTTCTTCACTTTCGATTGCTTCAACGGGAGCTTCTTCTTCAACACCCTCTGAGACAGCGGCCTTCTCTTCTTCACCACTTTCAATGGTATGTAGTGTCTGCTGAAGTTCGTCAACTGTTTCACTCAGCATGGCCCCCGCACCTTGAAACCAAAGTGAATTTGGCTTGGACTTCTCCGAGTTGAGTACTCCAGCACAGGAGTCCTTGAGAATGTAGAGTTTGGCAACAACTTTTTCTACGCTGTCATAGATTTCACCATGCTTGCTCATCTGCTCGCCTCCGTAATGGTATTCTTGCCATCATTGCTGTCGCATTTGATTATCGAGTTGGAAAGCCAGGGCCTGGTTTGAAGGAGACCGCCAATCGGTCCTCCCCCGAGATGATGTCGTACGGGAGTCCCGCCTCGGGGGTTAGGTCAAAGACTACCCGGACCTTACTAGTGTATACACCAACCCGCACCTTCTTAACCCATGGCCCTCTAAAACTCAGATTATCCTTTACCTCAGTGGCTTTGACTCCCATAAGATCCAATACCAGTCGCGGTGGATTGGTCAAATGAAAGAAAACGTAATCAGCAAGGCTTCCGTTGGCAATAATGTAATACCTCAGCTCGTGTTCCGTCTTTAACTGATGAATACTCAAGACCTTTGTGGCAGAGGCTAGCGACGATTTTCCCAAGGGTTTTGAGGGAGGTATCGGTTTTTTGGGAAGGGGCTTGGGTGTGGCAACCGCCATTGTAACGGGAGCCTGCTTAACCTTTGGTTCAACAACCGGCTCAATCCGGATAGGCTCGACGTTGGTCATATGTTGAGCCGTATTGAAGCTGACCCAAATCTTTTTTCCCTGGCGAGTGATTTTGTACGACGCATTCTGGTTCAACCCAATCTCGACTCGGGTTAAAGGTTGAGGCTCATGAACGATCTGTGCGGTTTTGATTGTACCGATGACTTCGTTATCCACAACCAGCGGCTTCGGGTGCATCTCATTTGAGGTATTGACTAGATCCAGCACCAGTCGTAACGGATCAACTACCTTAATAGCTCTGTAGGTCATGGATCTGGTTCCAGCAAGCACCACGTGCCATCGATCCTTTTCGTAAACCACCGTGATTTCACTAAGTGGTTGAGGGCCAGTGGCACCACTTGGAGTCGGACAACCAATAGTGCTCAGTATCCACACCAAAAGCAAGATCCAGCCTTGCCCAAGGTGTAACCGATCAGACCTCATTGCCGTCCTCTTTATCTGAAGTGAGCATCGAGTTTAGGAATCCTTATTTATAATCCTGTTGCAGTAATACTTCAAGCGATATGGCGCTCGGCTCATCAGGACACGGAGTATGAAACCCAAGGGGTGCTCAAGGACCCTTTCAATATTCGCCTTTGTCTCCCGCCAACCCCATCACCTTGGCTTGTCCCGCACATGATAGAGTTCGCAATGGTCAAGATATCTGTTGGGCGGTCCAGCGGCAGAGACTAAATAGAGTTTAACTGTTAACATGTAAACTCTCCTACCCCATTGGTAGGACTCCACATAGCATATTTGAATCTACACTGTACCTTTTGGGCTCAGCTATCCTATTTTATACTATGAATTTTGCAGGCCGAGTTTACAGTAAGGGATGCTAATCTATAACTTTCCCGGTGATCGAGGTGAGTTTACCCTAACGTTGCATGCCTACTCCGGCGCGCAGCGCAGGCGCTTGCGCTGCGTGGGAAAAACGCGTTAGAGTGCGCCAGATGTGGTTGCGCACAGTCCGCCTACGGCGGGGTACTTCACCGTACGTGAGATCCTGTCCGAGGCAAGCACAGCCGTCCCGCCAAAGGCGGGACTATGACGCGAAACTAGCGATTTTGTCCTGTGTGGGTTTGCAACGTTAGGGTTTATATTGCTCATAAAGAGTTACACGTCATTATCTTCCTTTTGGTCACATTCCTTATCGCATTTCACCGGGTAGAGACACTTCGGCGTCTAACTTTGTCCTCGATTCTCGCCACACTAGCTTTTTTAACCCTTTCTTGCCATGGATATACCACCCGGGAATGGAGTGAGGCCTCCAAGGAATCCACCAGTGTCTGGACAATCTTTGCAAGGTATCGAGTCGAAAGGTTACACTCATCGAACTGACCGTCAGCGATCCGCTTTACCACCAGGAGGCGAATCATCTTCTCTATCTTCTCCCGAGTAGGTTCTTCCATGGACCGAGAGGCAGCCTCCACCGCATCGACGATCATTAGTATTGCCGCCTCAACGGTTTGGGGTTTTGGTCCCGGATAACGGAAATCCAGCTTGCGAAGCTCGGATCCCTTACTAGCCTCAACTGCTTTGTCATAGAAGAACTCCACTAGCTGGGTCCCGTGATGCTGTGCAACGAGGTCCAGAACGCTTTCCGGTAAATCCATCTGCCGCCCGAGGGACACGCCATATTTGACATGATTGATGATGAGTTTGGCGCTTTCTCGCGGATCTAGGTCATCATGCGTGTTTTTTCCGCTGGATTGATTCTCAGAAAAAAACTTGGGATTCGCCATTTTCCCGATGTCATGATAATAGGCACCTATCCTCAGCAGGAGCGTATTCGCCCCAATTGCCTCTCCAACGGCCTGAGCAAGGTATGCCACTGTCATGGTATGTTGGTAGGTTGCTGGGGCCTTGGTCAAAAGGTCTCTCATGAGGGGATGTTGAAGATCGGA
This sequence comes from Desulfobacteraceae bacterium, assembly GCA_002899795.1. Classification (GTDB taxonomy): domain Bacteria; phylum Desulfobacterota; class Syntrophobacteria; order BM002; family BM002; genus BM002. Next base: position 5,685 of record PPDG01000508.1, read on the forward strand.
ATATTTGTTGAATTTGAAGGCAGAAGCAGTATGCAAACTTACCTCCATCAGCGGCAGAAGAAAAATGGCAACCGGCCCAGCTGCAAGGCCTCCTATGAAGGCCCATCCCATATCTTCCAATGACTTGATGT
>PPDG01000506.1 GCA_002899795.1 Desulfobacteraceae bacterium
ACCGTGCAGGTACGCCTCGGAACCAACACCCTGCGGTTGCCCGGTGGCACGCCCATCTTTGTGGTCTCGCGACAGCAATTCATAAAACATCCTGGCTAGTCATGCTCTCAAGTCATTCATTGCTTGAGGTATCTTGTAGACGTTTGACCCACTCTAGAAATGTGTGCTAACGTTGCGTGTCAGACAACTACCAATGTGGAGTTTCCTTTTACTGCCATGATATACCCGGGCTAGTTTATCAAAGAACCAAGAAGGAAACTAGATGAGTTGGAAAAGGCCCACAGATGAAAGACAAGGGAGGCCAGGTCCCTGTCATGACCTCAATTCGGCAACTGGGCCGTTTTTCTCCCAGCACCACGTGCCTCTTCTTGTTGCCAAAGGATGAGCCAAAAACAGTATTCAGAATCTAATGAAACTTGCTGGGATGATATGATTAGCGTGAGAAAAAGAGCTCTCTACTCAATTCTAACCTTACTAGCCGTGGTGTTTTTCATCGGCTGCGAAGTCTCTTTTTTCGTGGGCTTTAATGGGGGCTCTAGTACTTTCTTTGTGCGGGTTACAGATGCTAAGCCAGCACTACCCTATGGGACTGAAGCAGTATACGTCACCTTCGAGGATTTTTTTGTCCACAGAGAGGGAGGCGAGTGGATCTCCCTACCCTTAGCGCAAATGCCATATGCTGTAGACTTGCTCGAGTTCCATTCGGGAAGAACAACAACGTTGGTTCAGCCGGTCAGCCTAGAGCCAGGGACATATGACCGAATTCGAGTGTCAATTAGCAGCGCAGCTGTGCTGAGGGATGGAAGTTTCCACTCTGTTGCCATTGCCTCAGGAAACCTACTGGTTGAAATGGATTTTTTCTTTGACCTGGAAGACGGCAGAACTCTGGACCTTACCATCGATTTTGATCTCAGTCAGTCCCTAACACTATTCCAGACAGCGGTGGCATCTTCTTACCAACTGAAACCTGTCCTCCACATCAATCAAACTGAGACGGCAGCGACCATTCATGGAGAAATTTCTGCCGAAACTTTTGCAGAATACGACTCCAGAGAAGCGACTGTTTCACTGTTCGTGGATAAAGACCTAAGTGGTGATCTGAGTGCAGGTGATGAAGAATATACGAGGGTTGTGGTAGATAGGGACAATCCGGTTTTTACAATTTTTTGGCTGGTTCCCGAACAAGGTTATACAATCCAAATAGAGATGGACGAAACCGGGTCTCCTGAGTTCGAACAGTTTGTCTTCCCGGCTGATTTACAGAAGGGCGATAGTTTTGAACTCAACCACAGCAATCCAATTTAAGGTGATCATTTCCTGCCGTTTGATGAGGAAAATTGGACGGGGCTAGAAGCGATATTCAATTGCGCCTGTAATGCTACTCTGGGTGAATACCTGACCCTCCACGTTTACTAATAAACCGGGAGTTAGGGAAAGGCTGAGGCCACCGTAGGCACCAAAATTATTTTCCTCTTCGAGGTCATCTTCGAATTTGACTGAAGTTGAGGGCGCCTGACGGTCGGTATCTTCACGATAGACGAAATAGGTCCCCCCAACATAAACGGCAAACCGATTCCGGGTAAAGCCGAGCTCTCCTTTACCGGTAAAGTCCCACCAGTCGGCGTCTTTGGAAAACCTGTTGCCCGCAATGGACTGGTAATCAGTCTCAAGCTTGCCTTTATGGTAATCTGCCTGCAGTGCAGTGTACAATCCTCTTAGGCTGCCAGTCTTTACTTCGAAGAGATTCAGCCGTGCTCCGCCCCCATAAGCCAGATTAAAGTCTTCAAAATCGTCGTAGCAAGCTCCTATTTCCCCATAGACCTCCAGAAAGTCTGTAAGTCCGAACCCCACACGCAACATGGTGAGGTTCATATCGGTATCGAAATCATTTTTCTCGCTACTAGAAATAGGAACATTGCGATCGGTCAATTCAGTATTGACCTCCCGGTACGTTTGCCGCAAGGAAAGGGAAAGTTTGCCGGCGGAAATGTTGCGGCCATATCCTCGCCGCTGCAACTCAGATGTCCCCTCGGATGGTTTTTCACTGATCTTGGCATCGGGTTTGGCTGGAGGATATTTTTCCTTTGGGCGCTCTTCTGTAAGGGAAACAGTGGGGGGAGCCTTTTTTGCAGCCTCCACTCTCTGCTTACTAGCCTGCATCGTAGGAGGCTTCTTGCCAGCCGACGGTGCTGTTTTAGAAGGCTGGCTGCGCTTTATGCCTGCCGTAGCCGTGGCTATCGGCGCCGCCTTTTTTGCAGTCCTGACCGTTTTTTCTGAATCGTCTTGGATAAGAGATTTTTTGTAAATCGCCGTGTACTTGGTTAGCCCTTTTTTCTTCAATTCCGAGCTTTGTAGTTTGGCTTGCTGCAAGGAAGAGATTGGACCGACATAGATACGATACCAATATCCCTTGTTTTGTACTCGTTCGCCGCTAACCACCGAGGGATAGCCTTTCTGTTGCAGATCTCGAGCGACCTTGGTAGCGTTTTCCTTGGCCCTGAATGAACCCGTATGAATGTAATAATATTGCTGGGCGGCAGAGAGGTGAGTTGGAGTAGTTACTGCCCAGGAAACGGTAATTAGCGAAATTAGAGTCCACCACCAGATACTGCATGTCCTTCCCAGCAAAGCTCTGGCCCATGAATGATTGCGGTTGGACCCTGTCAGGGTTGCTAGTTTCATGGCTGTAATATCCCCGCCAATTCGGTTGTTTTTTTGATTGCTTGGTTTCCGCCCCGATGATTCCTACACACCATCGCAATAAAGGTGCCAACTGACAAAGGGAAGTTAAAGCTTTGAATTGGCTTAAAATGATATGTGATATCAGTGAGATGGCGGTTCGTCGGGATGATCTGCCGGCGGCGAGTGATCGAGATGCTGCTGAATTTCAAACACCAAGCTGCATTAAAAACCCATAACAAGGTGTCGTGGTAGGCAGAGGGACTGTTTTGTTGACATTTTTCGTTATAGTGATCATTATTGAATAATATTTAGCTGTTAACAGTGAAAGCAATATGGATTTGTGGACGTCATCCGAGATGGTCGGGAGTGTTGACTAGTTGCCATGACTAAAAAGAATAGAGTGGAGACGGTCTTTAGAAAAAATGTGTGGGAGGTGGAATTGTCCTCTCTGCCCTGGTGGAAGGCTTTGCTCATCAGGGTGCTTCGGGTGTTCTACGTGGTCATACGTGATCTGCTTGAAGGACAACTCACTCTAAGAGCCATGAGTCTGGTCTACACAACGCTACTAGCCATGGTGCCACTGCTTGCAGTCAGCTTCTCTGTTCTGAAAGGATTCGGGGTACACAATCAAATAGAGCCTCTTCTGCTTAACTTTCTAAGGCCATTGGGTGAGAGAGGGGTCGAGGTGACTTCCCGCATAATCGGATTTGTGGATAGTGTCAAAGCGGGGATCCTTGGTGCAATAGGTTTTGCACTTCTTATTTACACTGTTATCTCGTTGATCCAGAAGATCGAGCGAGCCTGTAACGACACCTGGCACGTGAATCGGAGTCGCCCCCTGTCACAAAAGTTCAGCGATTATCTGAGCGTTATCCTAATTGGCCCTGTACTGGTGTTTTCAGCACTCGGCATTACGGCGTCGGTAATGAGTACAGCGGTAGTTCAGAAAATGGTGGCCATAAAGGTTTTTGGCAGTCTCATGGAACTGGCGACTAAACTGGTTCCTTATCTTCTGGTCATTGCCGCGTTTACCTTCGTCTACATCTTTGTACCCAATACGAGGGTGCGGTTCCGCTCTGCCCTCACTGGCGGACTGGTGGCGGGCGTCCTGTGGGAAACCAGCGGCTGGGCATTTGCCTCCTTTGTGGTTAAGTCCGCCAAGTACACTGCAATCTACTCAGGCTTCGCCATTCTTATCATGTTCATGATCTGGCTCTACTTGAGTTGGCTTATTGTTCTTGTGGGAGCCAGCGTCGCTTACTACCACCAGCATCCCGAGTCCGTGACTTCTTATCGGCGTGAGCTGCGGCTCAGTAACCGCATGCAAGAGAAGCTAGCCCTATTGGTTATGTTCTTGGTCGGGAACAACTACTACGACAACCTCCCCGCGCTGACTTTGGAAGAATTCGCCCAAAGTCTCAATGTACCCATGGAAGCTTTGGAGCCCATAATGGAGGCCTTGGAAGGGTACGGTCTTTTGAGCCAGACTGCGAACGAGCCGCCAACCTATCTGCCCGCCCGACCCCTGGATACTGCAGAGCTCAAAGACGTTCTGGATGCTGTTCGTGGGGCTAATGAAATAGTTGATCTCAAGCCGCAGAGTGAATCGGCGGAGCTTGCCGTTGACCAGCTCGTTGACCACATCGACCAAGCCATGGCAGGGGCACTTCAGGGCAGCACCCTGAAAGACCTGGCACTATCAAAGCCGGCCCCGGTTACCCTGGTATCGCAATCATCACAAAAGGTGGACCCATCTTCCGGCGAGGTTTAACGGCCTTACTAAAAAAGGATTATGAGGGAAACGCTCCGGAGCCATCCACAGGTTAATGGTGGCAGCTGAAGTAAGGGAGTTCATTATGAAGAAAGTTGGGATCATAGCTGTTATCTTAGCCGCTCTCACCTTTGGGGCTTTGAACTATCACTTTATTCTGATGGACAGCAGCATCAAACTTCTCAAGAAGGCAGATTTGACTTTTGACAATACATTTGTTGATGCCAGGGGCGCAAAGAAATACAAACTATATCTAAACCCAGCCCTGGCTGAAGCCGGAGTGAAAGATTTGTTCAAGGATGAGAGTATTACCATTGGAAAATAGACAGATTACCACAGGTTCCAACCTGTTGATTCTGTCTCCTGTTTTTCCTCGCCTCTCATTTCCTGGCCCGGATTATTCATCACGCCCCGGCGTGACTGTGACCGCTGATAAGACAGTTCTTCTCTCCGACAAGTTTTCTCAAGCTTTTCTGCAGATTTTCGATCTGCAATCCGCAATCGTCGCTGATGTCTCATGAGACATTTATGTCTCACTGAAAAACTTGGTACACTTGGCAGAACTGGCACCTATTCTTGTAGTTGAATATATTAAATTTCAACAAGTTAACTGATATGGATATCACTCGGGCGCGAAGTGTCTCAAAGCTGTCTCACTGAGCAGGCATGACCGCTCATGGGACCGGGTTGACATTGCTGGTTAAATAATTAATATTACATAGATATTTTGATATATATCCTTATTGACTGGTTTGGCACGAAAATGCTCAAGCGAGTGCATTCCTCGTAGTCCGCCTGAGGCGGACGGGGTTAGCGAGCGAACTACAATAAAATGGAATCACTTCCTTACATTTCGAAGATTCCCTGCAGCTTGTCGGAGCGAAGCGGAGATCCCGCTTTAGCGGGGCTGCAGGGAGCTTCAATTATGATTTACTAATATCCATACAGATACCGGAAGGCAGACGAAGGAGGGAAAGATGTCTGATGAAAAATGTCCACTGTGTGGATCAGAGAGTTTTTATGTTAAAGATCCTGGGGATCCCTACGAAATGTACGAATTTGACTTGAAGGATGGCAAGATCGTCTTTAACTCAGACACCGATGAATCCGAAATACCGGAGGTTCAAGGCGAGACCGAGACGTATTGTAACCGATGTGCCTGGCACGATAAGCTCAAGGCACTAAGGTGATTTGAGATTGTAGATCTGGTACTGGTCATATGCCTGCGGCGTCATTAGGTCACTACGCTTCGCTGTCATTTGTTGTAATAGGTAGAAGAGGGAATTGAGTAAGTAATCTAGGAAGCTCTCATTCTTTTAATTCCTAAATCCCTGAATTAGCTATTTTGGACATTTTAGACA
>PPDG01000279.1 GCA_002899795.1 Desulfobacteraceae bacterium
AGTGGGTAGATAAACCAACGTTGTTGACGAGCGAGAGGGACTTTGCTGGTTTGAGCATCTTTGTTCGTTCCGTTGAATCTGGCGAAGTTGTTTTTTCATCTGAGATTCAAGCACACGGCATTCGCTACTCAAGCCGTGGCTCTGGCGCCTCAAAACTGGGCTTGGACTACACGGGAACATGGGTTAACCTTGTTCAAAGCCTTTCAAAGGAGATGGCAGAAAGATTCTTGGGCATGTGATAAATTAAGTGAAGTAGGCCCACAAAAAACTCAATTTTCAAAGAACGTGGAGCTTCGGCTCCGCTTGTAAACACTCTCAACATCTTGTGCCAAAGAAAATCCCAGCCGAGTGTAGATTAAGGGATGTAATCCACATTCCGCACGTTGCGTTTTGAGCCAGCCGGTTAATCTCAAATAATAGTTTTTCGTATTGACAATTGCTCTCGCAGTTACAACCTTGTAGATAGTCAAAAGTACGATATCCGCCGTCTCTAGTGGAGAAGCTCATTAATAGACTGTGCATTCAAGTAGCTAAAGTAGCTATTTGGTCTCCTTAGCGGCTGAACTCGTGTTGTATAGTGCGGTATTGAACCGCAAACAGGAAAAGGAGGAATCAGTTATGAAGAAGTTGGTAATTGCCATTCTGGGCTTGCTAATTGTCAGTGTCTCTGCTCAAGCGGAAGAACAGGTCGTTCAAATACATCTGATCGACAGTGCAGGCATAGGTAAGGCTATTGGCACAGTAGAGGCATCCTCGAGTCAATATGGAACTATTTTGACACCTAACCTCAGCGGTCTCGCTCCAGGCTTGCATGGCTTTCATGTCCATCAAAATCCAAATTGTGGTCCTGGAGAGAAGCAAGGTAAGAAGGTGCCCGGGCTGGCCGCTGGCGGCCACTATGACCCTGCTGGTACCGGAACCCACAAAGGCCCTTATGGGAATGGCCACCTTGGTGACTTACCTGCCTTGTATGTTGACGCGGATGGCAAAGCCACGCATCCAGTACTTGCTCTGCGTCTCAAGGTCTCCGATCTCAAAGGCCGGGCGCTCATGATTCATGCAGGAGGCGACAACTACTCAGACTATCCAGAGAAGCTCGGAGGGGGTGGAGCCCGCGTGGCGTGTGGGGTGGTTAAATAGGTTCAAGGCTCTACCAGGCGCTCAAGATGGCTGTGGCTAGACAGCTTAGCTGTTCGCCGCACTTAGCTCAAGCGTTAAATACCACTCCTTGGAGGTCCTTTTTAGCACTCCCCCATGTTAGAGTTACCATGTGGTGGGGAATTATTTGGAAAGGCAATGCCTCGCATCATCACAAGCCCTCACTGGCTTTCGCTGGGCTGGTCAGTGGGGTTTTTTTTGTTGTCACTTCCGCCCTCATTCCTGTAACTTGCCTCTTTGGAGGTTCCACCTCACCGATTGGAAGACCGTAAACACTAGCTAGAGAAGATAGACAATATAAATATATGCAGAAGCTATCTCATTTAATCAATAATGCTATGCGCTGGTTGCGCACCATATCATTGCCAAAATCTCTGAATCTGCCAGTAGATGAAATCGCAAAAGTACTTTGCTACGGTGATTCAAACACCTGGGGATATGTTCCAGGGACTGGAAAACGGTACTCCTTTGGCTCTCGCTGGCCTGGAATTTTACAAAAGCAACTGGGAAGAAATGTGCGTGTGATTGAAGAAGGATTGAACGGAAGAACCACTGCCTGGGATGATCCGTTAGCAGATGGCAGAAATGGGAAAAAAAGCCTTAAAGTCATTTTAGAGTCTCACTCACCCATTGACTTGCTTGTCATCATGCTTGGCACTAACGACCTAAAACACCGCTTTGGATTATCAGCTTACGATATTGCACAAGGGGTAGGCGAACTCGTTCAAATGGCAAAAGAGAGCGATGCTGGCCCTGCTAGAGCCAACCCGCAGGTACTTTTAGTTGTACCACCTCGGATCCTTTTCTTGCCTGGTCAGACTGCGTTGGATTTTGAAGGTGCGCTCGAGAAATCAGGAGAGCTATCAGTTTACTATAAATCAGTAGCAAAGCATTTAGGTTGTGCATGTTTTGATGCGTCAGCGCTCGTAGCTGGCAGTCCAATTGATGGAGTACATTTGGACAAAGAGGCGCATCGAAAGTTGAGCAAAGCACTTACAGAGGTCATTGAAAACCTTGTCTCTCCACCTTAAAGGAACACCATATTTTGTGTTAGATTAAATTCCAGCAAAGTATGAATCAAGGGATGTAATCTACAGTCTGTTACCATCTAATGGGTCCGAGCATAGCAAATCCCCCTCCGATTAATATATGCTCATCATGCCTTTAATTCTGGCCAAGTTTAAATCTTGGTAAGATATGTGACTCTCAGATCACAACTCCGATACCCACTATTATGGAGTCCTTTCCTTTATCCTCATTAGTTAAGGCCCATCACCTTATCTTGGCACCTTGCCACCCCAAAAAAGAGAAAAAGAACATCTATCCCCCAAATGGGGGATTCTATCATTTCAGATAATGGTAAACATATGATAACTTGTTGGCGTTTCAAAAGATTCAAAAAGGAGAGCTAATCATGGATTACTTTCAAATGACCGCACCCTGCGGGCTGGATTGCTTCAACTGTACCCTCTTTTTGGCCCATGAGGATCCGGAGGCAATGAACCAAGCTGAACAATGGTCTGAGGAATTTAACATTCCTATAGAAATAATGCTCTGTCGTGGATGCCGGAACCACAATGGACAAATACCGGTTCACAAGCATCTATTTGGTGAATCGCATCGCTGTGCTGCCTATGAATGCTCACAGAACAAAGGGGTTAGCTTTTGCGGGGATTGCGACGAGTTTCCCTGTGATAACCTCCATCCCTACGCCGACAGGGCTGGTGAACTACCACATAATATCAAGGTCTTTAATCTGTGCTTAATCAATAAAATGGGTTTGGAGAAATGGGCCGAGTCAAAAGCGTCTGAAGTTCGCGAAATTTACTTTAACAAGCCGTGGACCCTGACATAATCAACTGTGCGGGCATTGGAGGAGTGATGGATCTCGTCGCAATGGGAGTCGTAGCCGGAGTGTTGGGGACGTTGGCGATGGATTCGTTGAACCTTCTCTTCGCCCGAACTGGGATGCTCTCGAAAATAGAAGTGGGGATGATTGGGAGGATGGCCGTGGGCTGGGCACGCGGGCGCTTCCGCTATGGGCATCCAAGCGAGATGGAGCAGGTCGCAAACGAGATGCTCTACGGTTATGTCACGCACTACACCATCGGCGTGGGCCTCGCGGTCCCGTACGTGCTCGGTTGGGATCTCTTGGTCGGAGGGCCTGCATCACCGGTATGGGCGCTTGCCTATGGCGTCGCGACGACGGTAGCCTCCTACTTCTTCGTTTTCCCTTCCATGGGGTTGGGAGTGTTTGGCAGGCGGTCTCCCGAAGGCATTAGGGCTCCTCTTTCCAGCCTGGCCAACCACCTATTCTATGGAGTGGGTCTTGCGGTCGGGGTAGCACTGGTGTGAGCACCGGGGAAGGAAGAATGCGCAGGGTGGGTTATGCGCCACCTAACAAACGCATTCAGCCGACTGTCACGACGCATGCTTGCTGGCTGCACCTGCGGCATGTGTGTGCCAGCGGCTAATGCGAGCCGTTAGCATTATTAATTTTCTCAAAGGAGGTAGAAAGATGAAAAAGTTTTTTCTTTTGGGAGTCGTTTTACTTGTAGTCCTCGGAAGTGTTGCTTTAGTTTTTGCTGAAATCAGGGAGACTCAAAGGGCGCGAGGAGGCCCAGACCTGAAAAATGTGCATGACCGAGTACTTTGTGTGGATGGTTTCAAGGTGTTCCAGACAATCGTGTTCGGTTTCGTTAAAGAGGGTGGCGCAGCGGTCTCCAACATCCAACTGATGGAAGAGAGAAGCGGCAATCTTGTACCTGTTCGCTGCACTAACTGAACATTACATACTTTAATCTAAACTTTGCCTTTTTGGGGCCAGCCACAATATGTGATCTTATTAGGCGGACGCAAATTGTACCCAAAATTGTGCCCACTGTGCCTGTTTTTTCCTGAAATCACCCAACATTTCCCAACATCTTTCAGACACAAAAAAGCCAGTAAATGAAGCTAGATAAGCTCTATCACTGGCTTTGCTGATTTTGCCTTGTTTGGATTAGAAGTGATGCGTCCAGCGCAGGTTGAATCGATAGCCTTCCGGTCTGTTTTCGACCATTGTTTCAAAGTAGGCGTTGAAAAAGAGATGGTTGTTCTGCGAGAAATGATACACTGCCCCGGGGCCAATAGCCAGGACCTGCTCCTTCCTGCCCGAGACATCGTCACCGTCCACCTTAGTATCGGTAATTTGTTTGAGGTAATAACCGTTCACACCGAGACGAAGCCTTTTTTCCAGCACCTCATATGCCGAAGCGAAGTTCACGTGGATCGCCTGCCCCGCCTGGGAGTCATCAGCATCGACGAAACCTCTGTTGGGGTCATTGTTTTCAGCATTCCAGAGGTAGTGCAACCGCCAGGTAAGTGTCCATTTAGGCATGAGGAACAAAGTTGTTGCCCAGTAAGGGTTAAAGGAAAAGAAGTTGCTGCCCGGGTTGAGCTCTCTATCACTGTTGTATTTTCCTGTGGGAAAGATCAATTGAAACTCGATGCGATTCAGCATAATAGGACCACTCTTGCCCATGATAGGGTCCCACTGAATGAAGGGGCCCACCAAAAGGTCACCGAATCCTCCTGCATTATCTTGGGGAAATGCGGGATTATCTGTGCCATAACTTATGTCTGTGTAAACAAAGGGTACGATCACATCCAGACCCCATTTGCCTTTTATCAAGGGTATTTCCGTGTTTGACTGATAAATTCCCTGAAAGAGCATGATATACAGGTCTATGTCCTCGTCAGCGAAAGAAGGTAATGCACTATCCCCATCGGAGTCCTTGAATTCATCCGAGGTAAAGTAGGTATGATATTGCTGGTAATAGAAGCCGGGACCGGCAGGTGGGCCGCCGTCAACAAAGCTGGTAAACCCAAGATTTACCCCTGGTAAATCGTAGGCCTGGGCTGGGACCGTGCACAGAAGGCCACCAACAAGACTGAGTGAGATTAGACTCAACGCCAGCTTACTCGATCTAAACAATGTCGTCCATTTCATCTCTCTTCTCCTTTCCCGACCGTGATCACTGACCTGCCCCCAATTAATGTACCACCTTTAGAGTTAGAGTTTCATCCGTTTTAATCTGCAACCAAGTTGGATCTAGGAGTCGTGGTTGTATTGCTTCGGGAACCGGTGGTTTGTACTTCAAAGCACTGTGTGGTCTGAAAGTGTTGTATTCTTGCCGCCACCTTTCTATCAGCACCTGAGTTTCTTTTAGGGTGTAGAAGACCTCCCGATTGAGTAACTCATCTCTAAGTTTGCCGTTGAAGCTTTCGTTATAGCCATTCTCCCACGGGCTACCAGGCTCAATGAAAAGAGTCTTTACACCTATTCGACCAAGCCAATTGCGTACCGCTTTGGCCGTGAACTCAGGACCGTTATCTGAGCGTATATGCTCCGGTACTCCGTGCTCTATGAACAGATCCGTCAGGCAATGGAGCACATCGTCGGCTCTTATGTGTCGGTCAGCCAAAATAGCCAGGCACTCACGGCTGAACTCATCGATCACAGTCAGTATCTTAATGGATCGCCCATCATGAGTACGATCCATAAGAAAATCGTATGACCAGACGTGGTTTCTGTGTGTAGGCCGAAGCCTGATGCAGGACCCATCATGAAGCCACAACCTGCCCCGC
>PPDG01000499.1 GCA_002899795.1 Desulfobacteraceae bacterium
CCATCTGACCCAGTCCGAACAAAGCTGCAGTTTCCATGGATGCGCTCCTCCTTGAATTACAGTCAACGTGGTCCACTCATCTATGAAACGATACTGCAGAAAAACTCTAAACTCAAGACTAACCTACAATCTCCATCGGCAGTCCTGGCACAAACGTTGCACTCGATCATGGCGCGATTTAAACTAACAACTCACAGAAATGGACGCAGCCATGGTGGCAGACCGCCGCACACCCACAAGGATCAGAGCAAGATGGCCTGTTGTGGTCCTCACTGATAAAGGGGTTCTTCTGGCAGAGACCAGGGAGATTAGCAGTGAAGGGGTTTTCATTAGCTGCGAAGAACCGTTAAAGCCTGAGGAAAAACTCCGGGTGTTCATTATGGCCCCGAATCATCGTCCCCTTGAAATTCCTGCCGAGGTAGCCTGGTCGAATCCTCACGCTTCCGAACAGGAGACCACCCCCAAAGGAATGGGCTTGCGCTTCACGAAAGATTCCAGTGACCAGCGCCAGCGTTTGCAAGATATAGTTGTTCAACACTACAAAACAAAAACCGGCCCCATTCTCGATAAAAAATAACCCACCTCCCGTTCACCCTCCTGTCACAGGAGACGAATCGCTTTCTGATAGGCTGTGGAAAACCACTAACCCGGATGTTTTATGAATTTCCGTGGCGAGAACGTGAAGATGGCCGTCCTTCCGGGCGTCCTCGGGTGTCGCACCCTGCGACGTACCATTCAGGTACGCCTCAGGTCTAAAACCCTGCGGTTGCCCGGTTGCACGGCCATATCAGCGGTCACAGCAGGTGATTCATGAAACATCCGGGTTAACCTCTGCCCTGTAATAAACGGCTATGGGCTCCGACTATTTTTCACCTGAGCGGCAAAAACTGTAGAGCTATTTGTCAAGTTCCTCTCTAATGATTACATTAAGAGCTTAATGCTACGAACCTAATATTTAATCGGAGAGGGTAAAGGAACCATCATGCGGTGTAAGCTTCTTTTTTCGTTTCTGGTCGTAAGCTTGGTCGGCTTTAGTTCTTTTGTTGGAGCGAGTTCGCTAAGCAAGGTATTCAAGAAAGTCAATCCTGCCGTGGTAGTGATCCTCACCAAAGAACGTGGATACTCCAGTCTGAAACCCGGGGAAACGGTCACCGTAACCAAAGGTGGACTGGGTTCCGGCATTGTGATTTCCAAAGATGGGTTGGTCATGACGTCCGCTCATGTGGTTCAGGTGGCGGATTCAGTAGTCGTTCGGTTTTTGGATGGAACCATGACCGACGCCAAGATCATAGGTGCCGCCGCCCAAGCGGATGTGGCCTTGCTGAAACTCGATCGTCTGCCTGAAAAACTGGTTGCGGCTGAGTTGGGTGATTCGGATGACGTTCATATCGGAGATGAGATTTTCGTCATTGGGGCTCCCTATGGCGTTGATCATACGTTAACAGTTGGTTATATGAGTGGCAGACGAAAGCCTGAAACTGTCTGTAAGCCTCTGGTGCCGATTGAGTTTCTGCAAACCGACGCTGCCATCAATAAGGGCAATTCCGGCGGTCCCATGTTCAACAAGAATGGCAAGGTAATCGGCATCGTAAGCCATATTCTATCTCAGTCCGGCGGATCCGAAGGTTTGGGTTTTGCGGTCAGTGTTAATACAGCCAAGGAACTGCTTCTCAATCGAGATTCGATGTGGACTGGTCTGGAAGCTTATCTGGTCTCCGGTCCCTTAGCCAGGGCGCTAAACGTACCTCAGGGAGCAGGGCTTTTGATTCAACGTGTGGCAAATGACTCACCCGGAGAAAAACTGGGCCTAAAACCGGGCAAGATACCTGTGCAGGTTGCCGGAGAGCGAATTCTCATAGGTGGTGATATAGTACTCGAAGTGCAAGGTATACCTATTTCCGACGATTTTAGGGAAACGTGCCGCATAGGGGAGAAAACCGGGGGACAGAACCGCGGGGGTATCATGGATATGAAGGTGTTGAGAGGCGGTGAAGTCGTGAATCTTGCCGTGTCCAATTAGCCCGGATTATTCATGAATAATCCGGGCTAGTCCGCCTTACCATCTCAGAGAGTTCAGCACAACAGGAGTGATCCCCCTTCTTTATGGGGTTTTCCAGGTGATCTGGCCGTCCTTGCCGAGTAAGACCAGGGAAGAGACCGATCTTTTTTCGATGGTGCCGGTTCTCTTTAGTTTGGTAGAGTCCATGGTTCCAAGTACCGCACGTTCATTCTCGGCTTGATCATAGAGGGCCAAATAAGGGTCGCCGTCATCGTCAAGGGACAGGGAAATCCGCTCGTTGCCGGTTTGATCCCGCAAGGTCACATACGGTTGCCTTCCTGCTCCTAATCCGACGGTGGCGCGATGATTACCCTTGTTGTCGGCAAAGGTCAGAATCGGACCTTCATCCGGTGATGTTAGACTAAAGACGGCACGAAACTGGCCATTCTTGCCAAACAGCACTATTCCTGGTCCACCTGCATACATTCCCCAGGTGGAGAGGATGTTGTCCTCCTTATCCACCAAACGGAACTCTTCTGCTACAATGACATTTTGGGCCCCAACCTTTTTTTCAGCCAAAACGGGCGTACCCAAGAAAAACTGGCTTGTAAGCATGCCACCCACCAAACCAGCCAACAGCGATAGCATAAGTAGTAGGCTAAATTGTTTTTTATTCATTTCCCTCTCCTAAATATTCGATGTCCACAGTGACTTCATCTAAGTCCGGCGCTCCTTCGAAGGTCTGATCCAGGAATGCTGCGGGATAGTATCTCACGATTGCCTCAAGGATGTCTTCTCGAGAAGCCACAACCACTTCGATGCTCATGCCTGTCACCATGCGCAGGACCTGGATGGCAGAAGAGTCAAGGGGGTCCGCCATTGCCACCAGCAGCTTGCCCCCTGCTAACTCCACCGGCACGATTACATGAGTTCTTGCCACCTCCGCCGTTACCAGTGAGGTGACCTGCTGTGGTATTTCCCTTTCTTTCAGGGTAGTGAATGGGAATTTCAACTGCCTGGCCAGAGCTTTGGCTCTATTGTCGTCATCCAGAAGCCCCAGGTCTATCAACATCTGGTCTATTGTCGGGCTCTTTTTCTCCTCGCCTAATACCCCCAGCAGTGTCATTTCATCGACGATCCCCGCCTCCACCAGACAGGCACCAAGCTTTTGAACACATTGAGGAGTTGTGGTGCTTTCAGCATCTTTTCCCTGGGGAGTTTCATCTTCTTGAAAAAACCTGAGCATTACGCTGCCGACTTTTAGTCTGTCGCCGCATGAAAGGATTGCCTTTTCGAGCTTTTGCCCATTTACAAAGGTACCGTTGCGGCTGTCCAGGTCTTTGACTACAGCCTGACCTCTCACCCTGCCAATCACGGCGTGGCGTTTTGAGACGGTGCGGTCTGGCAGAGGTATGTCATTGGTCGAGTGCCTGCCGATGATCATCTTGGCATAGAAAGGGAAGACTCTCTTTGTCGTGAGCTTGGTTTCAAGGATAAGGCAAGACTTGATCATAAGCTGTCCACCTATGAATTCGTTCAAAATACCAGTTAGGTTGCCAAGGGAAATAGCTTGTTAATTCACAAAGTACGTACGTTTCAAAAACCAGAATAATCAATGACGATTTGATTGAAACCTTCCGGACAGTATACCTCTTGCACTGTCTTTTCTGGACCAATGTCAACATATTCACTCTGTACTACGGTGGAGCCCTCTTGGAAGTTGACGGAGAGAGTGTGAGATGAATCCGAGGGGACAATTGGCGCTGCTGTAATGGAAAAAGTCTCTCCATCGTTGGAGAAGTCCATATGGTAAATCCTGATATTTCTCAGTGTCTGATTGGTAATCACAAGGGTAACGCGGTTTCCGCGGGGGGAACGTATGTTGAAGCTTCTGTCGGCTAAGGTCTTCGAGACCAGACCAAAATTCGACAAAGCTATTGCCAAGACCAGAATGCTCGCAGTTTTCTTCATGTTTCCTCCCAGGGCCACTCAACCACAAAATCGATCTTGGGATGCACGTTCTCTTGTCAAGTTTCTCTTTCAGCATAACGATCATGTCATTGGGTTATCCGTGTTTTTTATGCAAATGTAGTACCGTTTTACAGGAAAGAATTCCTTTTATCTCACATTTCAGCTAGTGAGTAGTAAGTGGTAAGCAGTGAACAGTAAACGGTGAACGGCATTCAACATCTCACATCTCATACTCCAAGCACCAAAGCTCAGGGTTTCAGGTGTCAGGTGTCAGGTGTCAGGAAAAACAGACAGAGAATCTTACACCTGACCACTGGAACCTCCCTCGGTTTTGAAACCTGAACACTGAACACTGAAACCTAATTTATCTCAAATCCGCAATCCAAAATCTGCAATAGCTCTGGCACACTACTTGCTCCTTTAAAAGCGGGGAAAGTTCCTCAGATGAAAGGCCATAGGTGACCTGGAAAGGAACGTGGAGATGGTGTCAAAAAGAAAATTGACTATCCTGGTTTGTATCGTATTGATCCTTGGCGTGGTCCGGGTAGCCGGTGCAGCATATTTTGTTTTCAATAAGAAAGGAAACATACGCTCAGGACCTGGGACCAAGTATAGAGTCATTGGTCAATTAGCAAAGGAAACAATAGCGGAAATACCCGATACTTTTACTGACTACGAGGCGAAATGGATAGCCATTGATGCGAAAACTGGATCTGACAAGCAAACAGCCAAGGCCGAAAAAGTAGTTTACACAAAATGGGTGCACAGAAGCCTTGGTGTGGTAATCAAGGGGGATATCAATGAGGTGGATAAATATTTCGCCATAAAGGAGTCCGGCTGGTCAAAAGAGATGCAAGAACTGGTTCTGGCGGGGAAAGTAAAAGTAGGAATGACTACGCATATGGTCTTCTATGCCCTGGGAAGACCGGATGAGGTCGCTGAATCTGGCACCGCCAAACAGAAGTGGGTTTACCAGAAACCTGGTACCCAACCACGCCACCTTCACTTTGAAGATGGGGTTTTGACGAACATGAGCAATTAGAGCGCTATTCTGTTTCGTATATGTTGTCAGCGGGGCGGGCAGCAGTCCTTTTCCCGAGATTGCCGTTACCAGCAACGATTTTCTTGATTACCAGCTCTTTTTTAAACCGTTCAACCATTTTCCTGAGTGCATCAGCACTTTCAATGAGGCGCTGGCGAGTTGAGGTCATGGCAAGAAACTTTTGTTTCTCACCGGGGGTGAATTCATCATTATAGGCAAGCAAGAATGAGATAATCTTGGGGTCTAGTTCCAAGACCGAATTGTAATCTGTTCTCTTTCCCGTCCAGATGTCCAATTCTTGCAGCAGTTTGATTCCATCATTTACCAAGGCAGCCAATTCTTCGGTCTTCTCTTCCACTGCATCATCAAAGTAAGCGACCCTGGCCTGCAAATATGGCTTTTCATCAAAAATATCCTCTATGAGAAAGCGCTTCACACCTCTCGTCAATATGTCCATGCGGCCATCGTCATAACGTCCTAGCACTTCAACGATCTTAGCTGTGCAACCTCTTTTCCTGATTTCTTCTTGGTCAGAATATACAATGCCAAATTCCCTATTCTGCTCCAAGCACTCGCCGATCATTATCTTGTAGCGTTCTTCAAAAATATGCAGAGGCAAAACCATTGCCGGCAACAATACTACCCCGAGAGGAAACAGGGGAATTGTCGTTTCAGTGTCCATAAGGTTGAGCCTCGATGGGTCCAAACCGGGTCAACTTGTATCAACCCTCAACACCACCATTATTACCGAGAAAGCCTGGTA
>PPDG01000320.1 GCA_002899795.1 Desulfobacteraceae bacterium
CTCATCAGAAGAATCCTCTACTGCGTACTCATCAGAAGAACGCACAGCTGCGTACTCATCAGAAGAATCCACAGCTATTGCTAGTGTTGGCAATAGGAGCAATCCCACAGCTAGCAGATATCCGAACAGTCTCTCCATCCTCTCACTCCATTTGAGGTGTAAAGACATGATTAATGCAAAATCTGGGCTAGTTCTCTTGCTGTATCCTCAACTCAAGAACAGCGACCAAGGGCCACAAAGAAATAGCCCCACCGGCCTACGACCTGTGAGGCCATAGCCCGGGCCACACTACCACAAAAGATGTGAAGTATGAAAGCGAAAGGTGAGGTTTGGTGCTGAATATTGGGGGCGATTTATGAAATATCCGGGCTAGGGTTCAATGAACACAACAGCTCATACTTAGGTATGAAAAAGTATGCCACGGTGGGTATATGATTATTTTTTCTTATTATTTCATATAATTAAAGGTCTCGCCAAATTTCGAGTATGGTCAAGTCGTCTGTTATCTCGGCGTTTGCCCGCCAGGTTTGGATTTCATCCAACAACTTGCTTCCCCACGGCGGGCCATTTGCCGCCTTGACATATTCGGGTAAGCGGTTGCTGGCAAACAACTCATCACTTTCATTTCTTGCTTCAGTGACTCCGTCAGTTATAAAGAGAATCGATTGTCCGGGTTCTATGATAATTTCTTCTGTTTCGTAAACGGGGTCAGGTACGACACCCAAAGATATACCTCTCAATTCAGGGATCTTGCCCAACCCCTTCCCCACAAACCACAATGGAAACAGATGTCCTCCTCGCACGAGCTGCATTCTCCCGGTCGCAGGCCAATACTTCCCAACAATGATGGTGGCAAAAAAACCCTCTTTGGCCAGCAGACTGTACATGGCACTGTTCACACTCTCAAGCATCTTATCAACTTCTTGCTGCACCAACGCTTCGCTGCGAATCCTCGCCCACAAGGCTACCATGACCAGGGCGGCGGGAAGACCTTTGCCACAAACATCGGCCACGTAGACGAGCCAACTGCCGTCGGGCATAGGGATGATATCGTATAAATCACCACCAACGAAGGCTGCGGGCAATGACACAGCCCAAGCGTTGCTCCCACCTTCCATGTTTGGACATTCTGGACAAAACTGCGCTTGAATCTGGGATGCGGCTTCCAGTTCAATGCGTAATCTTTGCTGCTTGAGTTGGGCCTCCAGGAGTCTTGAGCGGATTATGGCCACTCCGGCCAAATGGGCAAAACTGTCCAAAATTTCTTCATCCTCCACATTGAAACATGGCTTGTTCTTGGAGTTTAGGACCTCTATCACACCTAAAAGTTCTTCGCCATAGACAATGGGAACGCACAAGAGGGTTCGGGTGTGAAATCCGGTGTAATGATCAGCCTCCTTGAAAAATCTGGTGTCTTGCTGCACATCTTGGATGATAACGGGCTTGCGGTTGATCGCAACCCATCCGGCGAGCCCCTCGCCCATTTTCAGTTCGACGTTCCTTTTGAGGATTTGTTCTGTTTTTTCACCCAAAGCCTCATTCTTGGCCAAAGAGAACTCAAGTACATTGAGTTTTAAATTGTAAAGCAGAATTGACGAAGCCTCCGCGTCAGTCACTTCCTGGGCCAAGTCCAGGAGCTGTGGCAACAAGTTATCGAGGGACTCTATGCCTGCAAGCGACTGGCTCGCTTTGACCAGATTTTTTAGACGTTTGGCAACATTGGCTTCGTGAGCACTGTTGGCATGCATGTCCAAAATAAATCCTCATTTCAATCATTAAGCGGGTTAAAATCCATATCTCTGTTTTTTTTCATGAGCCCGTATCGGCTCAAGCCTAATTCTTTAGCTGCTCTGGTCCTGTTCCCACCATGCTTTTCCAGCAATTGGGACAAAACGGACTTTTCCAATGCCTCAACCATCTCCTTGAGGGTCCCTTGCACATTCAACTCAGGTCTAACCATTGCCGATCTTTCGACTATTTTTTCTGAAAGGCATGAGAACTCTATACTACCCACATCCTGCGCCAAGGCCACTGCCCTTTCAAGCTCATTCTCCAGCTCTCTAACGTTCCCTGGAAACGGGTAGTTCTCCAGACACTGCAATACTTCCTGACTCAAACCTTGCATTGGTCTGTCGATCTTTTGGCTGTATTTATCCACGAAATACTGAGCCAGGAGTCGAATGTCACCTGTCCTTTTGCGCAGTGGCGGCACTTTGATGGTGAATACATTGAGGCGGTAGAGGAGATCCTCTCTGAATCTTCCCTGGGGCTCATCTGGGAAGTCTGTACGGGATAGCCCTCGTTGTTTAAACATGGCTGAGACCAGAGAACAAAGAATGGAGAATCGGTTGACATAGTCGAGAAGGAACTGCGGCCCGCCTTGGGTAATTCTGGCGTGCAAGACAGATACATTATGCCACAGTTTGATTACGAGTGTACAAGAACGTGCGGAGGGTTCTAACTCGGATTGCACCTCAGTTCGGGATCTTATTTCAATCCCATGGTAAATTCTTCCACTTCCTTCTCCAGTTTGTCGACAGCGCTCTTGATCTTGTCCAAGGCTGCAGCCACCTTCTTGTCCTCAACGGAGGCTGACTCAATCCCACTTACAGCATCTCCTATCTCAGCAACCGCCTGTCCAAGAATGTTATTTAGCTGCTCCGCGGCCGCAAGCTGTCTCTGCATCAACATAATGTCCTGAACTGTGAGCGTTCGTTTCGACATTGTCGACTACCCCCTGAGTTTAGTCTCTCCAGGTCTTAGATGTCCTCCCAGATGTTCCCCCCCACTTTCTCAAACTGGTGAGCTAGGCCTCTCTACAGATTGTGTCTGATGCTCGGCCGACAAATTTTGCTTAGACTAACTTAGCACAGGATAATGGAGTTGGTCAAAAGGGATTTGCCACGAGTTTCCCAGCTTTTTACTTTTTTGTGAAACGCCTATTCCCTTAGCTCCGCATACTGTCGATACTAGATTTCGATATCGACTTTTATTTACTAACCACAGAGACACGGAGAGCACAGAGGGAACTATATTTTTTGCCCGATCGGGAGACGGCGATCGGGCAAAAGATCGCAGCCCTGCGGGCACGATCTAGTAACCCGGTGGCTCGCTGTCCACTGTTGGATCCAAGCTAAAGAGCTTTCGCCGGAGGCGAAGGCTCTTTTCCCTGGCCGTCGTCTCCCGGCCAGGGAAAAACAATCTCCTCCTTGATCTCTGTGCCTCTGTGGTAAATCTTCACTCAGGCTTTTTTAGCCCGCTATAATAAGAAGTAAAGCAAATAGTCGTTTTCGGGATTTGTCGATGATGCCAGATGTGGGTGAGGATGGAATTTAATTTTGATCCAAGACTTCGCGTATAACTTTCAGCATTTGCCTCAGGTCATAAGGCTTACTGATAAAACCTTTGGCCCCGTTTTTTAGGATTTCTCTTGTGGGTCCGTCTGGCGAGTAGCCACTGGCAATGGCTACCTTAGCCTCGAGATTGATCTTCAACAGCTCAAGCAGACAGAGTTTTCCACCCATGCCAGGCATAATCAGATCTAGGATAACCAGGTCGATCTTCTTTTGCTTTTTACTGTAAAGCTGCAAAGCACTTTCGCCGTCAGCGGCCGTGAGAACAGTGTAGCCAAACTCTTCCAGTATCTGAGTGCCAAGGCCGCGGATTGGTTCTTCATCGTCCACGAGCAAAATGGTCTCGCTTCCGCCCTCGGGCGCGGTCAGATGCTCCTCTGCCTTCCTGGCTTCTTGGGTAGAATCAATGGTAGGCAGATAAATCTTGAAGGTAGTGCCCTCATCGGGCTCACTGTAGCACACAATGTGGCCATTGTGGCTTTTGACTATCCCATAGACTGTGGCCAATCCCAGACCAGTGCCCTTACCGGTCTCTTTCGTGGTGTAGAAGGGCTCAAAGATGTGTTCTATGGTCATTTTATCTATGCCGTGACCGGTGTCAGTAACTGTTAACTGGACATAGCTCCCAGGGTTAGCAACGAGATGGATTTTGCAGTAGTCTTGATCCAGGATGACATTAGCCGTTTCAACTATTAATTTTCCACCGTCGGGCATAGCATCTTTGGCATTTACCGCTAGGTTCATGAGGATCTGCTCTATCTGGCCGGGGTCTGCATTGACCATCTTGAGGTCTTCGGCCAAGCGGAATTCAACCTCAATCATCTTAGGAATAGTCCGCTCCAGTAACAGCCGTACATTTTCCACTTCGCGGTTAAAGTCTATAGGCTGTAGCTCGCTTTCTATCTTGCGGCTGAAGGTGAGCAATTGTTGCGTGAGCTCTGCGCCTCTCGTGGCGGCGCGGACAATTTGCTGGAGTTCCCGCTGTCCGTCATCGTCGCCATCTTTTCTAAGAAGAAGTAACTGGGCATATCCCTGAACAGCCTGAAGCAGGTTGTTGAAGTCGTGGGCGATGCCTCCGGCGAGAGTGCCCACAGCTTCCATTTTTTGAGCTTGGCGCAGTTGGACTTGCATCCTTTCTTTTTCTTTTTCGGCTTCCTTGCGCTCGGTGATGTCTCGTGCGAAAGCGCAATTGTATTCTTGCCCCTCAAATTCCAGATAATTAACCGTAATCTCCACCGGAAAGGCTCTACCTTCCCTGGTTCGGTGCTGAGACTCGACAATGAAAGAACCTCTTCTCCTGACTTCCTGCCAATGCTCTGGCCAGGCTGTCGCTGGGAATTCTGGGTCTATGTCATGTACGGTCATTGACAGCAGTTCCTCGCGTGCATATCCGAGCGAGTAGCAAGCCGTATCGTTTACGTAGATAAATTTGGCATCGGGCCCCATCCAGAAAGCTGCGTCTCCGGTGTTGTCCACAGAGAATTGTGTAAGCCTGAGCACATCCTCAACGCGCTTGCGTTCAGCAATTTCTGTAAGCAATTCCTGATTGATGAAAGAAAGTTCAGAAGTCTTAGCTTTCACCTGTGCTCTGAGAATCAAACCGGTTACAAGAAACAGTAGTAATAATACGCCAGCAGCCGCCAATATTCCCACGAACCATTTCGGCAATTGCCATTTCACATTGGTGGGAGTCCATTTGTCCAGTGCTTGATGATAGACCGAACTCTTGTCGCTTTTCAGGGGTGCCAAATGTTTGTCAATCGCTCGAATGAGCTTGCGATGTTGTTTTTTTGGCACCGCAAAGTAGACTTCTGTGTGGCTAAAGATGATAGGGCTTCTACTAATGCTATAGTTCGTTTCAAATGCAAGACCATGCAATCGATTGACAACACCTGCGTCTACTTTCTTCAGTGCAATGAGTTCTAAAACAGCATCGTATTCATAGGCTTCTACAAACCTACATTTTAATTTAAGTCGTTCAGCAAGGTTTCTTAAGTTGTGATAATGAATATCACCGTGAACGACGGCTATTTTCTTGTTATCTAAATTAACAATTTGATTTATATCCGAATCTTCTTGAGTGTAGACTACACCCCAGTCAGAGAATATATCTTCGTAGGTAAAATCGTAGACTTCGTTTCTTTCTCTAGAGTATTCAATGCCAACAGCAAGATCTATCTCTCCCCTTCTCAGTCTCTCAAGACATTCCGTCAACGAGCCTGGGATATAGTCAAGGCGCCATCCCTCTTTGGCGCCAATGTATTCAAGGATATCTATGAGGAAGCCTTTTGCCTGACCATCGGCATCAACAAATGCCAGCGGCTGATTATCATGTACTCCCACTTTCAGTCGCCCAGCGGCACAAACAGGAAGCGCTAGGTTCCACTGAAGGAATAGACAAAAAAGGAATA
>PPDG01000576.1 GCA_002899795.1 Desulfobacteraceae bacterium
AAACTACGAAACGAGGGACGACCGAGGATATTGATGAATTGGAATGTGAGAAGAGTTTTGGTCAGGGACTAAAGTCTACGTGATGAGTTATATGAACTCTCTTCGATAACTGCGAAAGTGTAGATTACATCCCTTAATTCACACTTCGCTGGAATTTACTGTGGCACAATATATTGAGAGCAAAAAAAAAGCGGAGCCGAAACTCCGCTCGTTCTTTGAAAAGTGAATAGGCCTACAACTCAAAAGCATTTATTGCCTATAGCACCTGTATTGCCTCATTTTGTTTTCTTGATGTAACCCCAATCCACCAAGCGGCGATAGGCATGCTGGGCGTATTTACCCCGCCGCACGATCTGTAGATAGTGATGGTATTCATTGGCTGCCTGCTCGATGTGATTCATGCCTTCCTGGCAATAGCCTTTAAAGAAGATCGTGTTCGGATTTCCGGGCAACAGTAATTCATTAGAGAGAAATTCCTCATAGGCTCCCTCAAAATCTTTCAGTTGGATTCTGGAATAGCCGCTAAGGTGATAGGCCTGTGCTTGTTTTGAATAGGCCTGCTGGGCCATCTCGGCGTAATTGCGTCCGACCGCGTATTTTTTCTGAGCCAAATTACTAATCGACATCATGCACAGGGCGACATAATCATCAGGTGCTTTTTTCAACGCGTTACGAAAATGATTGCTTGCGGCATCGTATTTGCGCGCCGCCATTTGTTTCTCTCCTTTTTGAATCTCTTGGATTGCTCCTTTTTGGGCCCGCAACCTGGTAGTATTATCCATATAGCGTTCCTGGTAAAGCGGCCCTCCTAAAGCGGACTGATATTTTGTATTTGCGGCCTGAACTGCCGTATCATATCTTTCTTGACTCATCGGGTGGGTGGCAAATAACAGGTCGACGGTCGTAGATTTGTGTTTCGACATGCTGTTGAGCATCTCCATCAACCCGACAAACCCTTTGGAACCATAGCCGGCACCCACCATATATTCCATGCCCAGGGCATCGGCTTCGCGTTCATTTTCACGGCTGTATGATGCCAGCAAAGCACCGGCGCTGAGCTGACCTAGCTGGCTTGCCAGATCGCCTAGCGCCGCACTCTGGGTTCCGGCGAGCACCGAAATTCCGCCAACGACCGCCTGAGCAAGTTGCCCTTTTGACATCTGTTCGGCTGCGTGCCGGGCATTCACATGTCCCAGCTCGTGGCCCAGCAGGGCGGCCAGTTCGGCCTCGTTTTCCAGCGACAGCATAATGCCGCGCGTGGCGGCGATCGTGCCGCCGGGAAAGGCGTAGGCATTGACATAGGTGGCGTTTACCACCCGGAACGAATATGGCATGTGTGGACGATGGGATGTAGCGGCCATCTTATTTCCGACCTGTCTGACATAGCTATTTAATTGGCTGTCTTGCACTTCTCCGAAATCGGTGGAAAACTGAAGCGACGAGTATTGTTTGTCGATTTGGATTTCGGTATTTTCGGATACAAGCATGAATTGCTTTTTTCCGGTTACCGGATCTGTGGCGCATCCAATCACATAACCAACGGCGACTATCGATGAAAGCCACATGAATTCGCGTCGGGTCAGAGCGTGCAGACTGGATAGTTTTGAAAGACGGTTTGGCATAAATTCCTCCATATTTTTGCTAATCTTATTCTGCTTTCTAATCGTTCTCGTCCTCGAAGCACTATCAAAATGAAGAAGAGCTATGTCTGCTTTTATATCTTATTCTTATCCGACGATATCTCGTTATACGTTTCAAACAATCGTTTTCCCGGGGTGGCGGCGAGCTTGATCAGGACAAGGGCAGTTCGGATTCAAAGATATGATCGCTTGAGAATGCGCTGAAGCTGGAGATTGAACTGGTTTCAGATTAGGCGACGGAAGCGCTTCCTGTCAAGCAGAGGCACAATCTTGAGGCTGCTTGGGCGGGTTGTAAAAACGGGGGGAGCAAAGTTTAGATTACATCCCTTAATTTACAGTTTTAGCTCCAGGAAGGATGCAACCACATGTGGGGGCGGCTCAGAAGGGCAAAGGTGTGTGGTATGTAATTCACATTCTCCAAAGAAAAAGGCAGAGTCCAAGATGACTCTGCCTTTTTAGATTCTTGAGAATTGAACTACGTTATTTTCCGAACTTCGTTTTGAATCCGACGAGACCAACTACGCCAGCCGCATTTATTTCGTCTCTATTTGAACCTTTACATTCGTCCCACTGCTGACGACATCGTACACTGGTGATAGCTTGGTTAATGCCTTCAGCCTATCCACATTTTCAATATCAGTCTTGACTTTGAAATTTACCCGGATTTCCTGATAACCTGGCCTCACTTTATCAGAGATTGCCAAGAAGCCCTTCAGGTCAATATCGCCCTCCAACTCCGATTCCACTTCCTCCAACTTTATACCGCGAACTGCGGCATGGTAGACCATGGTGGTAGTCATTCAAGTTGCCAGAGCATTCAGAAGGTGCTCTACAGGATTAGCTCCTCGATCTTGTCCCGCAAGGATGGGTGGTTCGTCTGCATCCAGTACAAAGGGTTGGGTATGCAAAATCTCCTGGCCGGCACCGTAAAAACCAGTGATGGTAGTACGATTGTGCCCACCGTCGATCCATTCGTTGTTAGCTCGGAATTTGGACTCGGCAAGGTCAGGTTTTTCTTTTACGGCATTGATCAAACCTTCAACCGCCTCCACATCTACACCGTTTATGATTTTTTCTTCTGACATATCTTTTACCTCGCTGTCTTGGAATGTTCATAGTCCTTAAACACTACGTCGCTACTCAAGTTAAGCTTAATGCACGCAATGTAACCACCTCAGAGTCATTGTCAATACGAACAATCACCATTTTGGTGGGAATTTCCAACACTATCTGTGGTTTTTTGCAACTTTATGGGCAATCTGGGAGAAAAAGAGGTGGGCAGTAGGGATAGGTTTCAGTGTTTCCGCCTTCGGGGCTGCGGGGTTAGCGAGCGAACTACAATGAAATGGAATCACTTCCTTACATTTCGAAGATTCCCTGTCCCGCTTCAGTCCCGCTATAGCGGGACAGGGAGCTTCAATCTTATTTCTCTTGGATCAGGCTCTGATAGACGATTCCAACAAAAACATCGGGCTTAATAAACCCGCCTCCCCATTCACTGTCAAAAGCTTGGGTTGGTTGTGAGAGCTTTATCTCTTCCAAGGTTTTTCCTGCGTTCATTTGTGATTGGATACGATCCCGGATTTTGGTGAGCATATCACGGTAGGCGATGAGCCCATGCTTATCCGTAAGCATCCCATGTCCTGGTATGATGCGAGTGTTGTCATCGATCATTCCAAGGATCCGATTCGTAGCATCTATCGTCCCACTAATGGATCCTCCGTGTTCAATGTCAATAAAAGGGTACATGCCTGCGAATAGAATATCACCCGTGTGGATGACATTGGCATCGGTAAAATAGGCTGCAGCATCTCCATCGGTATGAGCGCGCTTTATATGAAACACATCGATGCGTTGACCGTTGAGATGAAAGGCGACATCTCGGGTGAAAGTGATCACCGGAAGTCCTTCTTTGGAAAGCGCTGGAAGTGTAAGATTAAAAGCAGTCAAGACTTGATCGGTACTTAAGCGCTTCCTTACATTTTCATGGGCGATTATCACAGCGCCGGCATCGCCCACATTCTCGTTACCCCCGGTATGATCAAAGTGCCAATGCGTGTTGATCACAAAACGAATCGAACCAGACGTGAAACTTGCTATGGCTGTCTTGATTTTTTCTGTCAGCGGCGCAAATTGATCATCGATCATGAATACACCATCTACACCGGACGAAACACAGATATTACCCCCTTCACCCATTAACATATGAATTCCTGGTTTGACCTCTACCACTTTAATCTGAACTTTGCTGAAGTCCCGTGTGTGGCCCAAAGACGTGATCAGAACCAAAAACAGCATTCCTATCATTGTTCCCAGTAATCGGTGCTTTTTCATTATAGCCTCCAGTAAAAACCTATCTCCATGATTTGTGCTCTATGCTGCATGCTCTCTTGTGACCGGTCCAAAAACTGATGTCTTTACAAGTTAAAGCAGAAGAGACTTATGTCAATAGAAGCAGCTGGGATTTCGGGCGCACGTTGTCAGAAAAGGATAGAAAGAAGGGAGACGCTGATTCGAGTTAGCGATAAAAAACGCAAACTCACGTAGCTCGCTTCAAAATCTCTTCGGGCCATGATAGGGCTCATCCACCCTAACGCAGAAAATCCAAGGCCATCCCGCCGCATAAGACGGGATGGCCTTTTACACTATTCTTTAAAACCCGGCTTGTAGTTGGTCCCGTACTTTTTGTTGATCTCGTCGTAGATCGGGCCCACAATCTCTGGGAGTCCCATCGCACCGGACTTAGTGAAGTCCGATATCGGGATGGCCTTGGTGAAGTCCGGCGGACTTTTCTTCTTGAGCGCAGGCGAGGGCCAAACCGCTTCGTCAATCGCTGACATCCTCACCCGGATGTCATCCTTGGTAACGTTGAAAACCATGTAGTCCAAGGCCAGGGCGAGCGGCCCGTCGTAGGTCTTGCGGACCCTTGTCCTTACCTCAGGTTCGATGTCGAAGTCGTTATAGAAATGGTAGCCCACCGCGAGACGCGGTTGCGTCATCGCCATCACTTTGCCGAACTGCTCTGGCGAGGTGTGTCCCTGGGTACCGACCTGCAGCGCCTCGATCGGGGCGAATCCCTGCTTCGTGACCAGAAGGGTAGGTGGCAGGAAGCACTCGTGGATGGAGATGTCCGCACCTTTGGTGTGCTCGACCCACCACTTGTTGGGTATCGTGTCACTTGAGTAGACGAACTTTAGCCCGTTCCACTCCAGTATGAAGCTCACCGCGCCGTCCAGGCCATGAACCGCCGGGATGCTCCTGACGACTACGCCGTTCTCGTTATAAATGACTTCGTTGATGCCTTTGAAAGGAAACTCGCTAACCTCAAGCTTCATGCCGCGGGCGTCGATCACCCCCGAGCGGGTCCCGATGTCCCAAGCGTACATTTTCTCCATCAGATCAAGTGCGTGTTTAGTCCCGTATTCTGGCGTGGATCCGCTAGGTCCCCAAATCCGAAGCGGGGTGAGGCGATTCATAACCGTGCCCCCGAGCCAAAAGGTGGGTAGGTCGCCCATGTGGTCGACGTGGAGGTGGCCGATGAAGATCTTGTCCAGGTGGTCGTAGGGGATCTTCTGCGCTGCAATCCGCTCGTGACAGCCACTGCCAATGTCGAAGAGAAACTTGTCACCATTGCCCAACTCGACCAACCAGCAAGCGGCCGCCTGCTTGGGCCGAGCGCTGGGCATCCCCGTTCCCAAAGCAACGACCCTCATCTCGTTGCGCCCAAGGTTTTCCGTACCAGGGTAATAGACGTCCCTGTCCTTCAAAGCTTTAACCGGTGAGATCTTAGCCTTCGCAGCCTGGGCTTCAGGCGTTAACTTTAAGATCTTGCCAACGCTTCCGTCAGGATGGCCTTTCATGTAAAGAGCTACCATCGCCACTGCCACGACAGCCACGATTGCTAGTAATGTCAATTTCGAATTTGCTATTTTATACATCAGAAGACCTCCCAATTTCTGTAGGGTCAATGTTCGCTTATGGGATTGAAAGTGAGTCTAGGTGTAGAAGTTAAAGCAGAATTGATAGTTGTCAATATTGGGGGGGGGTAAAAAAGGAGGTAGCGAAGAGTGAATTAAAGTATGTAATCTACACTCTCGGAAGACCATTG
>PPDG01000044.1 GCA_002899795.1 Desulfobacteraceae bacterium
ATACATTAAAATCTGAAATCATAAATCTACAATCTAAATATCTGCCCTTAAAACCTCTTCACTTCCTTTGAGCCAAGGAGGCCACTCGGCCTAATGAATAGAACTAAGAGCAAGACAAAAAATGCAATGGCATCTTTGAATCCAGAGCTAATGAGGCCAGCACCCAGCGACTCCAAAACCCCCAGAAGAAAACCACCGAGAATCGATCCGGGACTGCTGCCCAGACCACCCAAAACCGCAGCGCAAAATCCTTTCAGGCCAAGCATAATTCCCACATCGTAGCCACACAGGGTAATGGGAACAATGACGATGCCGGCAGCGGCTCCAATGGCTGCACTTAGGGCGAAGGAGACCAAAACCATGCGGTTTACTCCAATCCCCACCAGGCCGGCGGCTCGCCGGTTGAAGGCGCAAGCACGCATGGCCTTGCCCGTTATGGTGTGTTTGTAGAAAAACTGTAGAGCAGCCATTACCACCAACGTCACTCCGAGTACCCAGAGGCTTTGAGGTACCAGGGTAGCACCGCCAAAATGGATGGGGGCGGAACCGGTAAATGGCCTGAGCCCCAGGGAATCTTTCCCCCAGAACATCATGGCCACGCCCCGAAGAAAGATGGAGGCGCCAACTGTGATGATGATGAGAGCAATGGGATTTGAGCTTCTGGCAGGACGGATGGTGAACCGTTCCAGAGCGATGCCCACCAGGGTTACCGCCAGGACTGCCAACAGGAAGCTGAAACCGAGTGGCAGGTGACTAACGCCATCAAGCGCTATTACCGCCATGCCGCCAAGCATGACAAACTCGCCCTGGGCGAAGTTGATGACCTCGGTGGAATTGTAAATGATGGTAAAACCCAGGGCGATAACCGCGTAGATGGCACCATTGGTGATGCCGGAGATAATGTACTGGAGAATCTGGCTACTCAGATCCATAGGCAGACACCGAGTGTCCAAAGTGGGGTAAAGTGTCCAAAACGTGTTTGATCAAGTTGATTACTTGGTTTGCCTCTTAATCTAACTTTTCGGGCGGAGATAAACGGCTCGACTGAAGGCTTTCGAGTGAGCCTAAGTCGAACTTCTCGCCGAAATCCCCGCCCCTTTATGGCCCTTGGGTTATTAATTCATTAGGAAAAAATGTCATTTATAGTCATTCGTGAGCAACTTAATGACCTGATGACAGCAAAGCTAGATGACGCGAAGCATAGTGACCGAGAGAAGCTTTCCGCTCGTTGCTTACCGCTTACTTTCTGCACTATCCCTTTGTTATCGATGCCTTACCTTACTGAATTACCTGCCAGTCGCCGTTCACGATCTTCACCACCACGAAGGCTTCTTCTTTGTTGAGGCCGTTGTGATCTTGAGGTGAAAAGCGAAAAATACCGCTCATTCCCACATGGCCGGTGATCTTCTCGACCTCGTCACGAATCTTGGCCCGATCAGCCCCTGCTTTTTCAAGGGCTTGAGCCAGAATTTCCAGACCATCCCAGGAATAGCCGCCAAACCCCGAAACTGCAATTTTGTACTTCTCTTCGTAGTCGGCGATGTATTTCAGCAGTGTCGGCTTCTGGGGGTCGGTATCGGGCAAAGCTCCAGCAACCAGGATTTTGCCGGTGGGCAGTATGACGCCATTGGCCGCTTCGCCGGCCAGCTGAATAAACTTCTTGGAAGCAACGCCATGGCTCTGATAGAGGGGGATCTCGATACCAAGCTGCCGCATGTTCTTGGCGATCACTGCCGGACCGGGATTGGTTCCCCAACAAATAATAGCCCCCGGGTTCAAGGACCTAATCTTGGTGAGCTGGGGAGTCATGTCCGTGTCTTTGGGCCCGAACCTTTCGTCGGCGACGATCTCATACCCGTAGTCCGGTGCCTGTTGAAGCAACTGCTCCCTGCCACTAGCGCCAAAGGCATTGCCTACAGTGAGAATGGCAATCTTCTGGATTCCCTGGCCTTGCATATATTCATAGATCTTGGCCACTGCCATCACATCGGTTTGAGGTGTTTTGAAAACCCATTTCTTAACTGGGGTAGTGATTTTCACCGAAGCTGCGCAGGAAATGAGCGGCACCTGGGCCTTTTCCGCGATGGGAACCACAGCCAGGGTTGTGCCACTCAGTGAGGGGCCCACTATGGCCAGAACATTGTCCTTTTCGATCAACTTGTTGGTGTTAAGCACCGCTTTGGTGGCGTCCCCCTCGGTGTCGTATATGACCAGTTCAATGGGATGGCCGTTGACACCGCCTTGGGCATTGATCTGTTCTGCCAGCAATTCCATTGAATTGCGTTCCGGCTCACCAAGAAACGATGCCCGGCCGGTGATCGCAAAAATACCGCCAATCTTGTAAGAAGCCTTGGGCTCCTCTTTTTTGGCGCAGCCACTCCATGCCAAAGCTACCGCCAGCAGCAACAACGTCAAAACCTGAATTATTCTGACCTTACCTCTTTTCATGATCAACTCTCCTCCCTCCCCATTCTTTCCATTCATTCAGTTACGACTTGCCGTGGGACAAAAACTGAACCACTGAGAAGACAAAGAGTATAGCGGTTGGCGCTAGGCGCTTTGCGTTTTCTTCTCAGTGCACTCTGTGGCTATTACTCCCCCACACTTTAACTAAAACTCTTACATGGCGTAGAGTTTCTCTCCCCCGATGACCGTCACACCATTTTGCATCAGCACATCCACGGCATTATCAATATCATCGAATCGGAAAATGATTACTGCGTTCTGGCCGCTTTGCTGGACAAAGGCATACATGTACTCCACGTTGATACCGTTCTCAAAAAGAATTTGCAGAATGTTGTTTAGGCCCCCTGGCCGGTCCTCCACCTCCACCGCCACAACCTCGGTTCTGCCTACGGTGAACCCCTGTTCTTTGAGAACTTGTTTGGCTTTCTCATGGTCGTTGACAATCAGCCTCAGGATACCGAAATCAGAGGTATCGGCTAAAGCCAAGGCCCGGATATTGATATCCTCTCTGCCCAAGATTCCGGTAACCTCCGCAAGCCTTCCAGCCTTGTTCTCCAGAAATATGGAGATCTGTTCAACTTTCATGGTTTCCCTCCCCTTGCGTGGGCTTATAATCTCTTGGTTTGCCGGCAAAACTGGCCTAAATCTCTCTCTTGTCTATTACCCTTACAGCCTTGCCTTCGCTACGTTGAATGCTCTTGGGCTCTACCAGCTTAACCTGGGCAGAAACACTCAGCATTTCCTTAATATTCTTTTCCAGTTTACGTTCCATGTTCTGTAAATTCTTGACCTCATCTGAAAAAACCTTCTCGTTCACCTCCACCTTCACAGTGAGTGTGTCCAATCTGCCCTCGCGAGCAACCTCTAATTGATAGTAAGGTTCAATGCCATCAATCTCCATGATGACACTTTCGATTTGGGAGGGGAACACATTAACGCCGCGAATGATGAGCATATCGTCACTGCGACCCTGGACTCGCCCCATACGGACGATGGTCCGCCCGCAACGGCAAGGTTCAGGATACAGAACGGAGATATCGCGGGTTCTGTAGCGGATGACTGGAAATGCCTCTTTGGTGATGGTGGTGAAAACCAACTCCCCTGGAGTACCATAGGGCAGGACCTCTTCAGTGTCCGGATCGATAATTTCAGGAATAAAATGGTCCTCGAAGATGTGTAGCCCATTTTGGGCTTCGATGCATTCCACCGAAACTCCCGGACCTATAATTTCACTGAGGCCATAAATATCCATGGCCTTTATGTTGAGCTTCCGTTCAATCTCCTCCCGCATCTGCTCGGACCAGGGTTCGGCCCCGAAAATGCCGGCCTTGAAGTTGAATTCGCGAAAATCCACCCCCATTTCCTCGGCCACCTCGGCAATCAACAGAGCATAAGAGGGTGTGCAGGTGAGGATTGTGGGGCCAAAATCCGTCATGATCATCACCTGCCTCTTGGTGTTGCCCCCTGAAATGGGGATCACCGAAGCGCCCAACTTTTCGGCACCGTAGTGAAAGCCGAGACCACCAGTAAATAGGCCATAGCCGTAAGCATTGTGAATCATATCTCCCCTGGTGGCGCCCCCTGCCATGAGGGTTCTCGCCATGAGTTCAGACCAGGTCTGGATGTCCCGGGCTGTGTAGCCCACTACGGTTGGCTTCCCAGTGGTACCCGAGGAGGCGTGGATTCGGACTACATCGTCCATGGGCACCGTGAACATCCCAAAGGGGTAGTTGTCCCGCAGATTGTCTTTGTAGGTAAACGGCAGCCTGCGCAGATCGTCAAGGGAACTCACATCATCAACCTTTACCCCAACCTCATCGAATCGCTTCTTGTAAAAGGGAACCGTGTTGTACACTCTGGCAACCGTTTTTTGCAGTCGTCTCAGCTGAATAGCCTCTAGAGCCTCCCTGGGCATGGTTTCATACTCTTCGTTGTAAATCATAGGTCCTCCCTATCAATCAGAATCTAAGCTAACCGGTTCGTCCACCCCATAGACTTTAAAGCAAAACGGTGGTTCAAAAGAAAAATTTCAACGACAAACTCACCGAAGGCGCTCGGGGTTGATCGAAACTAATCTTTCCGTAGGGGGCAAGACGTTCTTGCTGTCGCTGTTCTTCCCGATCGTTGTATTTATGAGACACATTTACAGCGCTGTAGATATTGCCACCATAAAAAGCAGCGGTGACCAAAGCTAGTCCTACTCCTACCCCCTCATGGTCCTGGTTGAAAGCCTCATACGTGGCCCAAGCAAATGCACCGGTAAATACGAATGCGATGGCTGCATCACGGGGTCGATCGCAGTAAAGGTGACCTGCACCGGGTAAGAGCGCTGCCAAAAAACCAGCCAGAGAAGGATCCTTCCGTTTTGCTTCTGACTCCTCTGCTACGATCTGCTGCACTTTTTTCGCTCTAGCATAAAACAAATCCTCACTTCCCACCTGGCTCAGAGCTTGGTCAGCTTCCAACCAGCGACCTTCTTTGGCGTAACTGAGACCGATAAGATACCAGGCCTCTGCCACTAAGGGTCTTCCTGGTTGATCTTCAATGATGGCCCCATACTCCTTCCTGGCCTCTTCTCCCCGACCCAACTCACCCAGAGTTCGAGCTTTCAGAAAACGAGCCTCCCATTGAAGAGAACTCTGAGGGTAGTCACGCAGGAAAGCATTTACTGCTTCCAGAGCCTGGTGCCAGCGTTTACCACGGAAGTAGCATTGAACAATTCGTAGGGCGGCGTTCTGTGCTTGGGGATTATCAGGATAGAGGAAAAGAAAGCGCTGGTACTCTCCAATAGCTCTGAAGTACTCTTGCTCGGAAAAAAGATGATGGGCGAATTCTAGCACCTGTTCTGGGGGAAAGTCCATTGGATGTAAGGGCGACTGGGCTTGGGCAGGAATCCCTGAACCCACAAACATCGTCACTGCGACAGTTAGCAGCAACAAGCCTACCAAAATATGATGAGGTCGTCCCGGTTGTATGCAGCCTGACTTTCGAGTCATGGTCTGCTCCTGGGTTCAGTAAAAAAGCCGCGGGTTTCAGCTAACCCACGGACTCTAAACAAAAAACCATGGGCTTGCTTCCCTGTCCGCCCATGGCCTTGGATGCTCACCTTTGTACCGGTTAATTCTCGATTCAACCAATTACCCCTGTTCCTTAGCCCGGATATTTCATGAATTGCTGTCGCGAGACCACGAAGATGGGTGTGCCACCGGGCAACCGCAGGGTGTTGGTTCCGAGGCGTACCTGAACGGTACGTCGCAGGGGCCGAC